>JAPPDX010000093.1 GCA_028824415.1 bacterium
AACGAGCTCATCTGGGCGTCGATGAACTGATCACCGTTTCCGGGGTGGCCGGCGGCGAGGCGAGGACTCGCCCCGGCGGCCCCGCCGACCGTGACCGCCGGCCGCAGATCCGGTGGCGTCAGGTAAGGCGGGCGCGGCCTCTGTTGATGAAGGAGGCCATCTTGCGGTTCACGGTGCGCGGCATCATCTCGGCGAGCGATGAGGCGACGCGGTAGCCAAGGCCCGGCACGTAGACGATCTTCCGAAGGGATGCGGCTTTGAGCGCCAGATGGGCGACCTGCTCGGCCTCCATCCACAGCCAACCGGGGGCCCGGCTGATCTGGCGTTGCTGCCCCGCCCGGGCATGCAACTCGCTACGGGTCAACCCCGGAGTAACGGTGGTCACGCCCACGCCGGTGTCACGCAACTCTTCGTGCAGGCCCTGCCCGAAAGTGGTCACGAAGACCTTGGAGGCCGCATACACGGCCTCATAGGGCAAAGGCTGCGATCCCGCGATGGAGGAGATGTTGAGGATTGTCCCCTGGCCGTTGGCGACCATCTGGCAGGCCGCGGCGCGACTCAGCGTCACGACCGCCGCGACATTGAGAGCAACCATGTTGTCGGCCACTTCGCCGGCGGGCCCCGTGAGGGCGCCGAAGCTCCAGATACCGGCGTTGTTGACGAGAAGGTCGATGGGATCTTCGGTGGCGGCGCAGCGGCTGGCCACGACCTCGAGTTGTGCGGGGTCCGTCAGATCGGCCGGCAAGACCTCCGTAGCCACATTCATCGATGCGGCGAGCTTCTCGAGGCGCTCGGTGTTGCGCGCCACGAGCACCAGATCGGTGCCCTGGCGATCCAACTCGGTGGCGATGGCCTTGCCGATGCCCGTCGATGCACCGGTCACGAGTGCGCGGTTCCACGTGATTCGCTTCATCCGGTGATCTCCTCTGCGAGCACGCGGGCCACAACCGCCACCCGGGAATCTCAGAAGGCTACGCGGTACCGGCCGGCATGGCGCAGCCGGCCGCGGCGCGCACCAGCGCGCATCGCCGGCCTTCTGCTAGATCGCCGTACCGGCGGCCACCGCCAAGCGAACCTCGGCCCGCTTGAGTGCCGCAGCGGCCTCCTCGTCATCGGGATCGTCGGCAAGGGTGGCCCGGGCCCTCTCGGCCGCCGAGTTCGCCCGGTCGACGTCGATGTCGCCGGCCAGTTCGGCCACATCGGACAGGATCGCCACCTTGTCGTGCGCGACCTCCACGAAGCCGCTGTGCACGGCAATGAGTTGCGTGTCGCCGTCCTCACCCTCGTCGCCGTAGATCCGCACCCGCTCGGGCAGCAGCACGCCGACGAACGGCACGTGGCCAGGCTGGAAGGCGATATCGCCGTCGGTGGTGCGCACCACCACCATCGAGGCGGTCGCAGTGAGGACGACCTCCTCGGGCGACACCAACTCCACCTCGAGTGGCACGTTACGCCGCCTGCGCCTGCAACTCGGCGGCCTTGCGCTTGGCGTCCTCAGCACCGCCGACCATGAAGAAGGCCTGCTCGGGAAGCTCGTCGAGGTCACCGGAAACCAATGCCTCGAAGCTCTCGACCGTCTCGGAGACCGACGTGAAGATGCCCGGCATGCCGGTGAAGACCTCGGCCACGAACATGGGCTGGGACAGGAAGCGCTGCACCTTGCGGGCCCGTGACACCGTCACCTTGTCCTCCTCGGACAGCTCGTCGAGGCCCAGGATGGCGATGATGTCCTGAAGCTCCTTGTAGCGCTGCAGGATCTCCTGCACCCGGCGAGCGACACGGTAGTGCCGGTCGCCCACCACCTCGGGTGTGAGGATCGTGGACGTGGAGGCCAGGGGATCCACCGCCGGGTAGATGCCCAACGCGGCAATGTCGCGCGACAACTCGGTGGTGCCGTCGAAATGTGTGAACGACGTGAACGGCGCCGGGTCGGTGTAGTCGTCGGCCGGCACGTACACAGCCTGCAGTGAGGTGATCGAGCGGCCCCTCGTCGTCGTGATCCGCTCCTGCAACTCGCCCATCTCATCCGCGAGCGTCGGCTGGTAGCCCACCGCGGAGGGCATCCGTCCCAGCAGCGTGGACACCTCCGAGCCGGCCTGGACGAAGCGGAAGATGTTGTCGATGAACAGCAGCACGTCCTGGTTCTGCACGTCCCGGAAGTACTCCGCCATCGTCACGCCGGCGAGGCCGACGCGCAGGCGCACGCCGGGGGGCTCGTCCATCTGGCCGAACACCAGGGCGGCCTTCTCGAGCACTCCGGACTCGCCCATCTCCAGGAACAGGTCGGTGCCCTCACGGGTGCGCTCGCCCACCCCGGCGAAGACCGACACGCCACCGTGCTGCTCGGCCACCCGGCGGATCATCTCGGTGATGAGCACCGTCTTGCCGACGCCCGCACCACCGAACAGGCCGATCTTGCCACCCTGCTTGTAGGGCGTCAGCAGGTCGATGACCTTGATGCCGGTCTCGAACATCTGCGTGGTGGGCTCCAACTCGTCGAACGGCGGCGCCGGCCGGTGAATCTCCCACTCCTCGTTCACGTCGAGGCTGTCGCGGTCGGCGTCGAGGCAGTCGCCGAGCACGTTCCAGACGTGCCCGAGCGTCACGTCGCCCACCGGCACCGTGATTCCCCGATTCAGGTTGCGTACCGGTGTGCCGCGGGTGAGCCCGTCGGTGGGGCGGAGCGCGATGGCCCGGACCCGGCCCTCGCCGATCTGCTGGGCGACCTCTGCCAGCACCGTCACCGTCTCTCCATCCACGGTCACGTCGAATGACACCGCCGAGTTGATCTCCGGCAGTGCGTCGGGCGGGAACTCCGCGTCGATGACCGGGCCGGCGATGGCCACGACCCGGCCGTCGGGGGTGCTTTCGCTCATCTGTCTCTCCTCGTCGTCTTAGTGTGGTCTCGGCAACGCCGCCTGCGCTGATCCGGGCTCAGCCGGCGTTGCGCAGTGCCTCGGCCCCACCCACGATCTCCATGATCTCGGTGGTGATGGCGTCCTGGCGCGCTCGGTTCATCATGCGGGTCAGCTTCACGATCAGTTCCTCGGCGTTGTCGGTCGCCGCCTTCATCGCCCGCTGCCGGTTGGCGTGCTCGGAGGCGGCGGCGTCCAGGAGCGCCGAGAAGAGCCTGCTCTCCACATAGCGCGGCAGCAGCACCTCCAGCACTCCAGCCGGAGACGGCTCGAACTCGAACGCCGCCCGCGCCTCGGCGCTGCCGCCACCCAGCGCGGCGATCTCCTCGATGGTGGCCAGCGGCAGGAAGCGGCGCACCGCAACCCTCTGCGAACCCAGCGAGATGAACTCCATGTACACCAGGATCACCTGGTCGACATCGCCGGAGGTGAAGCGGCCGGAGACCTCGGTGGACAGCCTCCGGGCGTCGTCGTAGCGCGGGGTGTCGCTCATGCCCTCGAAGGAGGCGTCGATCCGGTAGTTGCGGAACTTGAAGTAGTCGCGGCCCTTCCGCCCGACCAGGATCAGCGAATAGTCCCGTCCCTCTCGGGTGCCGGCCATGATCTCCCGCTCGGCGGCCCGGATGACCGAGGAGTTGTAGGGCCCAGCCAGGCCGCGGTCGGAGGTGATGATGACGTAGCCGACCTTGCGGATCTCGTCGCTCTGGCGCAGGAGGGCGTGCTCGGTGGCCGCCCCGGCGGCGGCCAGATCCTCGATGACGCTGGTCATGCGGGTGGCGTACGGCCTGGCGGCGTGCGCCCGCTGTTGCGCCTTCACGACCCGCGTGGCGGCGATCAATTCCATCGCCCGCGTGATCTTCTTGGTGGACTGGACCGAAGAGATCCGACGCCGGAGGATCCGTTCCTCGCCGCCCGGCATGACCCGACCCGCCTAAGCGTCGTGGTCGAGTTGGGGGCGGTCGATCTCCTCCTCGGGCAGCGTCCGGTCGGAGTCGACCATGCTGCTCGAGGCGTCGGCCTGATCGGCGGCCTCCGGCTCCGTCCCGTCCTCTGCGACGGTGACCTGGAACTGATCGGCGAACGCCGTCACCATGGCCTCGATCGCCGCCGCATCGACCGTGCCCGTCTCGGTGATGGTGCGCAGCAGATCTGCGTGCCTCGTGCGGGCGAACTCCAGGAGTTCCGCCTCGAAACGCGGCACGTCCTCAGTGGGAACGGCGTCCAGGCGACCGCTGGTGCCGGCGAAGATGGACACCACCTGCTCCTCCACCGCCATCGGGCTGTTGATGCCCTGCTTCAGCAACTCGGTCAGCCGGTAGCCCCGCTCCAACTGGGCCTGCGACACGGCGTCGAGATCGGACCCGAAGGCGGCGAACGCCTCCAACTCCCGGAACTGCTGCAGATCGGCCTTCAGCGTGCCCACGGCGGTCTTCATGGCCTTGATCTGCGCCGCCGAGCCCACCCGGGACACCGAGATGCCGACGTCCACCGCCGGGCGGATGCCCGACTTGAAGAGATCGTCCTGCAGGTAGATCTGGCCGTCGGTGATCGAGATGACGTTGGTCGGGATGTACGCCGACACGTCTCCCGCCTTGGTCTCGATGATCGGCAGCGCCGTGAGCGATCCGGCACCCCGGTCGTCGCTCAGCTTGGCAGCGCGCTCCAGCAGGCGGCTGTGCAGGTAGAACACGTCGCCCGGGTAGGCCTCGCGGCCCGGCGGGCGCCGCAGCAGCAGCGCCATCTGGCGGTAGGCCTCGGCCTGCTTGGAGAGGTCGTCGTAGACCACCAGGGCGTGGCCACCGTTGTCCATCCAGTGCTGACCGAGCGCGCAGCCGGCGTAGGGCGCCAGGTACTTGAACGGTGCCGGGTCCGAGGCGGGCGCCACCACGACGACCGTGTAGTCCATCGCGCCGTGCTCGGCGAACGTGGCAACCGTCTGGGCGACCGTGGAGGCCTTCTGGCCGATGGCCACGTAGATGCAGCACACATCCTGGCCCCGCTGGTTCAGGATGGTGTCCACGGCGATGGTGGTCTTGCCCGTCTTGCGGTCGCCGATGATGAGCTCGCGCTGGCCGCGGCCGATCGGGATGAGCGAGTCGATGGCCTTGATGCCCGTCTGCATCGGCTCGTGAACCGGCTTGCGGCCGGTGATGCCGGGGGCCTGGACCTCCATGCGGCGGGTCTCGGTTGCGCCCAGGGGACCTTTGCCGTCGATGGGCTCTCCGAGGGCGTTCACCACCCTGCCGAGCAGCGCGTCGCCGACGGGGATGGAGAGGATGTCGCCGGTGGCCCGGACCGCCTGTCCTTCCTCGATGTCGTCGACCTCGCCCAGCACCACGGCACCCACCGTGTCCTCGTCCAGGTTCAGCGCCAGCCCGACGGTCCCGTCCTCGAACTCGAGCATCTCGTTGACCGCTGCGCCGGGCAGCCCGCTGATGCGGGCGATGCCGTCACCCACCTCGACGATGCGCCCGACCTGGGTCTGGCTGATCTCGGGGGAGAAGCCTTCGAGGTTTCGACGGATCGCAGCGGTGATGTCGCCGGTGTCGAGTGTGAAGGTTGCCATGTGTCTCCTAGAACGCTTCACGCAGTTGGTTGATGCGGGTACGAACGCTGCCGTCGATGACCTCGTCGCCGATGCGGGTGACGAGGCCACCCATGACCGCCGGATCGACGATCACCTTGATCGTGACGTCCTTGCCGGTGGCCCGCTGCAAGGCCTCGGCGAGGCGTTGCTGCTGGTCGTCGCTGAGCGCGACGGCCGAGCGGACCTCCGCCACGGCCTTGTTGCGCAGTCCGGCGCTTCGCTCGACGGCCGCCTCGATGATCCGCACGATGTCGCCGCCCCGGCCGGCTCCGACGACCATCGACACGAGCGCCGTGGTGACCTCCGCCGCCTGCCCGCCGAGCAGATCCTCCACGATCTGCTGACGGCGGGCCGCGGGGATGCGGCGATCGGAGAGAGTCTCTCGCAACTCGTCGGAACCCGCCAGCGCCTGTGCCACGGCGAACAGTTCGTCCTCGGTGGCGGCGAGGTCGCCCTCGGCCTGCACGACGGAGACGAGTGCCTCGGCGTAGCTGCTGACCCTGTCGGAGGACATATCCGCGGTCTCTTCCCGCCGATGCGCCGGGCTAGTTCCGCGACCCGACGTCGTCGATGTAGCTCTCGATGAGCTGCATCTGCGTGTCGTGGTCGAGGTTCCGCCCGATGACCGTCTCGGCGGCGCCGATGACGATCTCCGAGACCTCGCCCTGCAAGTCGGCGAGCGCCTGGCGCTTGGCCGCCTCCACGTCTGCGTCGGAGCGCTGCCGCAGTTCGGCGGCCTCGGCCTCTGCGCGGGCGATCAGATCGGCCCGCACACCCTCGGCGTCTGCACGGGCCGCGTCGATGATGCGTCCGGCCTCGGCGCGGGCGTCGGCCAGTTCGGCCTCGTAGCCGGCCTTCACCTCGAGCGCCTCGGTGCGCGCCGTCTCGGCGGCATCGAGATCGTCGCGGATCTTCTCGGCGCGCCGGTCCATGCCTCGCTTCACGGCGGGGAAGAGCTTCCACTGCATCAGGGCGAACAGGACGACGAAGGCGATGCCGCCCCAGATGATCTCGGTCACCTCCGGGATGATCGGGTTCGGAGCCTCAAGGCATCCCTCGAGCTTCTTCTCGAAGGACTTGAGCTTCTCCTCCGCACCGACGTCCACACCGGTGGCAGCGGTCTCCTTGAGGATCGCCAAGGCCTCTCCGCCGTGGCGACCTCCGAAGTTCAGCGCCTCGACCTTGTCGGCGACGCAGGCACCGGGCGTCTCGCCGGCAGCGGCGACCGGAGAGGCGCCGAACCACAAGGCTGCGAAGAGTATCAGCGCGCCGACGAATGCTCGCCGTCGCAGCCGCGACGGGCGCCTCGCCCGCCCGCCGTCTTGGATACGTGCTGTCATGGCGCGTCCTCGCCGGCTACGGAAGCAGCAGGATGAAGACGACGAATCCGATGAGGGCCAGGGCCTCGGTGAAGGCGATGCCCAGGAACATGGTGGTTCGCACCATGCCGGCCGATTCGGGCTGGCGGGCCATCGCGGTGACGGCGTTGCCGACCACCAGACCGATGCCGATGCCCGGACCGATGGCCGCCAGGCCGTAGCCGAGCCCGGCGCCGATGGCCTTCAGACCTTCGAGGAACTCGCCTGCTTCTGTCTGGGCAAGGATGCCGATTGTGGCAAGGAGGTTCACGTTTCTTCTCCTGTTACTGGGGTGCGGTTCTGTGGATCGGGTGCGGTTGGCGGTCGGGTGGCCTGCAGGTGCTAGTGCTCCGGATGTAGGGAGCCGCCGATGTACACGGCGGTCAGGATCGTGAAGATGAACGCCTGCAGGGCACTCACGAAGATCTCGAAGGCGGTCAGCAGCACGAGCATGAAGAACGGCAGCAGCCCCGGCACGTAGCCGAAGCCCCACAGCGCGGCCGACAGCACGGCGAAGGTGACCAACAGCAGGTGCCCCGCCATCATGTTCGCCCAGAGTCGGATGGCGAGGCTGAGCGGCCGGATCAGGAAGGTCGAGAACAGCTCGATGGGCGCCACGATGACGTACAGCGCCTTGGGCACGCCCGGCGGGAACAGCGAGTTCTTGAGGTAGCCGCCGAGACCCTGGCTACGTATCCCGATGTAGTTGTAGATCACCCAGACCACGAGGGCGAGCAGCAGCGGAACCGCCATGCGGGAGTTGCCCGGGAACTGGATGAACGGGATGACCTCGAAGATGTTGACGAAGAAGATGAAGAAGAACAGCGACGTGAGGAACGGCATGAACCGCCGGCCGTCAGGCCCGATGGTCTGCATCACGATGTTCTGCTCGACGAAGTTGATGCCGCCCTCGGCGACGTGCTGGACGCCGCTGGGCACCAGAGCCCGCTTCCGAGCGGCGAGGCCGAAGGTCGCCACGGTGAGGATCATCCCCACCAGGTAGATCAGCGATGTCTTGTTCAGCGCCAGGTAGGTGTCGCTGAACGCGATGTCGGGCCACTCGAAGAGGTGGGTGACCGCGGGGAAGTCGAGGGCGAAGATGCTCATGCCGTCACCGCCACATCACTGGTTCGGGCACCGTCGCCATCGCGCCGGTCGCCGCCGGCCCGGCGGGTGCGCCTGCGGGCGCCGGTGCGGAAAAGGCCGCTGCCGGGGTTCAGGTCCGGATGGGCCAGCGAGGCCGCCACGTGGCGCAACTCCCAGATCAGCAGACCGATGTGCAGGACCAGCAGCACGATGGCGAACGGCACGGCGTCGAACCAGCCGGCGTTGCGGATGGGTACGACCACCGCAGTGAGGATTCCCAACCGCAGGATGTAGCCGCCGAGCACGCCGCCCATCAGCACCGCCGGGGAGAAGCGCGCGCACAGCCCGATGATGGCCGCGCCTGCGAGGAAGTTCAGCAGAACCAGGCCGAGGGCCAGCAGGGACGACCACAAACCGTCCAAGCCCCACGCCAGACCGCAGAACAGCACCAGTGGCGGGCCGGCCAGGAGGCCCCGGCGAGCGATGTCGCCGGCGACGCGACGCTCGGGCGCCTGATCCCCCGCGGGCACGGCGGCCTCCTCAGCCATCGCCGCCCGCCCGTCCGGGGAGCCGGTTCTCGAGGACCCGCATGCGCTGGTCGTAGCGCTTGAAGACCTTCCAGGTGGTGTAGGCGAGCACGACCCCGCAGAAGAGAATCGTGAAGAGCGGCGTGGTCCCCACGCCGCGGTCGAGCAGCAGGCCGAAGAACGCGAACAGCGCCGGCGTGGCGATCATCTCGAAGGCCGTGGAGAGCGCGTCACCGGCACCGTGCGGCATCACGCGCGCGCCGTGCTTGCCGAGATCACGCTGGTCCATGCTCGCCTCTTCGCCACCTGCCGCGCGACGGGCCGCGCGACCGCTTGTGAAACCACGCGCAAGCTATCGGCACCGGGTACGGCTCACAACCCCCGGATGCGCGTTCGAGGGCTCATTCGGGAATCCGCTGAGCGATCGCTGCAGCGGGCAGGGGCCGTCACGCGTAGGGCGTGAACCGGCCGCAGAGAGCGCGTACCTCCGCCCGCACCCCGCCGACGGTGGACTCGTCGCCGCGGTGCCGCAACGTGCGCCCGATCAGCGCCGCGATCTGCGCCATCTCGTCGGGGCCCATTCCCTGCGTCGTGACCGCGGCGGTTCCGATGCGCAGCCCGCTGGTGACGAAGGGGGAGCGCTCGTCGCCGGGAACGGTGTTCTTGTTGAGGGTGATCCCGGCCATATCCAGGGCCGTCTGAGCCTCGGCTCCGGTGAGGTCGGCGTCGAAGCTGCGCAGGTCCACCAACATCAGGTGGTTGTCGGTCCCACCGGAGACCAACCGGAACCCCTCCTGCGCCAGCGCCGCGGCCAGCGCTCTGGCGTTGGCGACGATCGCAGCGGCGTAGTTGGCGAAGGCCGGGGTTGCGGCCTCGGCGAACGCCACCGCCTTGGCGGCGATCACGTGCTCGAGAGGGCCGCCCTGGCTGCCGGGGAACACGGCCCGGTCGATGGCGCGCGCGTAGGGCTCCTTGCAGACGATGCAGCCGCCCCGAGGACCGCGCAGCGTCTTGTGGGTGGTGAAGGTCACCACGTCGGCGTGGGGCACGGGGTCGGGATGCGCGCCCCCGGCGATAAGCCCGGCGATGTGCGCCGCGTCGAAGAGCAACAGCGCATCCACCTCATCGGCGATGGCACGCAAGGGCTCAGCGGGGATCAGCCGGGGATAGGCCGTTGCGCCGGCCACGATGAGCCGGGGACGGTGCTCGATCGCCACCTCGCGAACCTCGTCGAAGTCGATGCGCTCGCCCGCACCGGTGCCGTAGGCCACGAACCGGTAGAGGATCCCGCTGGCGTTCACCGGCGAACCATGTGTCAGGTGGCCGCCCTGGTCCAGGGCCATGCCCAGAACGGTGTCGCCCGGCTTCAGCAGGGCCTGGTAGACGGCCATGTTGGCGTTCGCCCCCGAGTGCGGCTGCACGTTGGCCCACTCGGCCCCGAACAGCTCGCGGCAGCGGACACGCGCCAGCTCCTCCACCTCGTCGATGATCTGGTTGCCGCCGTAGTAGCGCCGGCCCGGATAGCCCTCGGCGTACTTGTTGGTCAGCGCCGAGCCGGTGGCCTCCAGCACGGCCGGGGAGGCGAAGTTCTCCGAGGCGATCAACTGCAGCGTGGTGTTCTGACGCTCGACCTCGGCGGTGAGGTGGCCGAACAGCACGTCGTCATGGATGTCTGGCCACGGCATCGGTGCCTCCTTCGCGGACGACGCACTCCCGGTAGGCGCAGTATGCCGCCGGCCTGGGTCCGTTGGTCGGCAGGCCGGCCGATCTGAGGCGTCTACTGCAGACCCTGAGCGAGGCCGCCGTCGACGGGGACGGCCACCCCGGTGACATAGCCGGCCCACTCCGAACACAGCAGCGCGGCAACGCGCCCGAAGTCGCCGGCGTCTCCGAGCCGGCGGGCCGGCACCCTCCGCGCAACCACCGCCGGGAGATCCTCACCCCACACCGAGTGCAGCCTGGCTGTGTCGTGCAGGCCCGGTTGGATGGAGTTGACGGTGACGCCGTCGGCGGCGAGCTCGGTCGCCAGCGTCTTCAGGAAAGCTGTCGCGCCGGCGCGCGCGGTGTTGGAGAGGATCAGGCCGGGCAGGGGGTGGCGCACCGTAACCGAGGTGATGGCGAGGATCCGACCCCAGTGCCGCTCCCGCATCTCGCCGGTGACGGCGTAGCACATGGCCACCACCGACATCAGGTTCAGGTGAACCGCCTCGAGGTAGTCCGCCGGCTCGAAGGACTCGTAGCCGCCGTCAGGCGGGCCGCCGGCATTGACGACCAGGATGTCGATACCCTCGCCGAGGGCGTCGCGGGCGTCGCGCACGAACGCTTCGGCGCCGGCCGCGTCGGATACGTCGGCGAGGACCGGGATGGTGCCGGGAATCCCCTCGGCTGCTCGGCTGAGGCGGTCGGGGTCTCGCCCGCAGATCACGACCGTGCAACCCTCACCGGCCAGGGCCTCCGCCACCGCCAGGCCCAAACCGGCTGAGGAAGCCGCCACGGCCGCCCGCCGACCTGCGAGCCCCAGATCCATCCCGAGAGGGTACCCAGGACACCGGACCGAGCAGATTCCCGCCACCCCCCGGGGCTCGCTGCGGACTCAACTACCCTGCCGCTGAATGGCGGGTGCACCACAACCCGACTCCTTGGCGCCGACCGTCCCCGGAATTGCCTCCGGCGAGAGCCGAGGTGGGGAGGCCCTCCCCGACGTGCTGCTCATCAGCGGCGGCGACGTGGTCACCATGAACGCCCGCCGCGAGGTGCTCACGGGTGGCACCGTGGCCATCGCCGGGGACCGCATCGCCGCGGTGGGCTCGACGTCCGCGCTGCGGGCGGCCCATCCGGGCGCAACCGAACTCGACGCCTCGGGATGCATCGTGACGCCCGGACTGGTCAATGCCCACCAGCACCACACGGGCGACCCGCTGGTGCGGGGCTGCATTCCGGATCTGCTGGCGCCCGGCGAGTCGATCTTCTCCTGGTCGGTGCCTCTCCACGCCGAGCACACCGGAGGCGACGACGAACTCTCGGCCACGCTGACCGCCGCCCAGAGCGCCCTCTGCGGCGTCACCACGCTGGTGGAGGCCGGCACGGTTGCCCATCCCGGCCGGGTCGCAGCGGGCATGGCGGCCGTCGGGGTGCGCGGCACCGTTGGCACCTGGGGCTGGGACGTCGAGGGCGCTCCGTTCGCGGCTCCGCCCGACGAGGTGCTGGACCGCCAGCGCGCCGTGCTGGCGGACCATCCCGCCGGTGGGCTCATCGAGGGCTGGGTCACGCTCGTGGGCCACGATCTGGCCTCCGATGAACTGCTGGTGGGCGCCGCCGACCTGGCACGCGGCGCGGGCTGCGGCTTGACGATGCACATCTCGCCGACGTCCTCCGACCCTGAGAGCTACCTGCACCACCGCGGCGCCCGGCCCCTCGTGCACTTCGACCGGCTGGGGATTCTCGGGCGCCACCTGCTGCTTGCCCACGGCGTGTGGCTGGATGACGATGAAGTGGAGTTGGTGCTGGCCAGCGAGACCGCCATCGCCTATTGCCCGTGGGCGTACCTGCGACTGGGGCAGGGTGTCACGTCGGCAGGGCGCCACCTGGAACTGGCGCGCCGCGGCGGCCGTCTGGCACTGGGCTGTGACGCCGGCAACGCCGGCGACCTGCCGGACATGCTGCGGGTCGCCGCGCTGGCCGCCGGGCTGGCCCGGGACATGCCGGTCGATCCCGAGGGATTCGGGGCGCACGACGCCTTCGAGTTGGCCACCATCCGGGGCGCCGAGGCCATCGGCAAGGCCACCGAGATCGGTTCGCTGGAGGTGGGCAAGCTGGCCGACGTGGTGATCTTCGATTGCGAGGCGTCAGCCTTGACGCCTCGCGGTGACGTGGCCCTGCAGCTGGTGTGGGGCAGCGACGGGCGCGACGTGCGCGACGTGATCATCGGGGGACGCCCCGTGGTGCGCGATGGGCACTGCACCACCGTCGACGTCGACGAACTCCGCCTGACCGCGGCGACGGCGCAAGGTGATCTGTTGCGGCGCGCCGGGATCGAGGTGCCGCACACGTGGCCGCAGGTGCCCGCCGGCTGAACCGGTGGGTCACGAGGCTTGACGACTGGACCGGTCGGAGACTGGATCCCGGCCTCCGCCGGGATGACGGCGAGGCCGGGATGACGGCGAGGCCGGGATGGTGAGGGAGGCCGTCGTGGCGGTCAGGCCAGGCCGGCCGACCCGAAGACCACGCTGAAGCGCACGCACCAGACCAGCACCGTTGAGTAGCGATCGAGGTCGACGCTCGGCGGGATCTCGTAGTTCTGCGCGCCGACGTTGCCCTTCAGGTCGCCGAGATCGATCCAGTCGTTCAGGAAGTCCCTGACCGGGGCGTCGGGAGGCGCCGAGGACAGCCACACGTTGAGGTCGGGACCGTTGTCGGTGCGGAAGTTCTCGAACCGAAGGAAACGTTGCTCGGAGCCGTCGTTCAGCACCAGCACCCGGCCCTCGGTGGGGTGGCTGCGGCTCATGAACTCGCCGGACACCAGCGTGACGATCTCCGGTGCCACGGGCATTGGCCGCTCCTGCTCCGCCGGGGCCACCGGGTCCTCGGCCGGCATCTCGCCCGACGCCATCATCTCGTTCATGGCGTCTGCCCGCTCTTGGGTGATCTCGTCTCCGGGCATTCCCGAGGCTCCGGGCCCGGCCACCAACTGCGCCTCGGCCGGGGCCGGCTCGGTTGCTGCGGCGGTCTCAGGAGGAGGATCCGGTGTCGGAACCGGTGTCTCATGGTCCGTCTCCGCCGCGGGGGCGGCGTCGGTCGTCTCGGCGGCCGGCGGTGGTGGAGCCTCTGTGCCTTCCGCTGCAGCGGGTGCCGGTGGCGCCGGAGTCGCTTGGCCGTCCGGCGCGGGAGCCGTCGCGGTCGTATCGGCCTGCCCTGCGGGAGCCGGGGCCGCCGTCTCGGATCCCGACGGAGGTGGGGCCGCGGCAGGCGGTGCCTCCGCCGGAGCCGCGGGTGCGCCGAATGTCGGCAGTGCCTCGTCCACCTCCTCGTCGATGAACAGCGTCTGCACGGCAAAGAAGAAGAAGATCAGCCAGATGCCCAGGCCGATGGCCGCGCCGACACCGATCGTGGTGATGATCCAGTGTCGCCGAGCCCAGCCCCAGAGGCGCCGGATCAGAGAACTCGATGCGTCGGGTGATGCGTCCATGCGTTTCACCTCCCTCGTGCGGGGTCCGCCCCGCCGGACGGCCCCCAAGGAGCGTCACCAAATGTTGGCGCTCTCGTCGGTTGTTGCTGGGATCCAGTCAAGCAGAACACCGGTCCGATTCACCTGCGGGAAGAAACGAAAGATCCGCTCGATGAATTAGGCGCTCTCTATCGATTCGGCCGCTCTCCATCGGCTGCCGCCGCGGTGTCAGGCGTTGCGGTCGGCTCCCGTGAACAGCACACCCACCCGGGCCCCGTCGACCACCAACCCCTCCTGGCGAGCCATCAGCAGGCCGGCCAGACCAGCGCTGCCGGTTGGATCCACCGGAACATCGGTCCAGCGGCGCGCCAGCACATGGGCCTCGGCCACAAGGCTCTCCGGCACGACCACCACGTCGCCGCCCGTGGCCGCCAGACCCCAGACGATCGGGAGCCAGTCGTAGGTCACGTCGTCGAGGATTCCCGTGGCAATGCTCTGGGGTGAGTCGCCCTCCGGCGGCGCCCAGGGCTGCATGAAGCGTCCCGGATCCGCCGCGGCCACCTGCAGGGCGGCCTCGGTTCCCACCTCTGCACCCAGCGCCGAGAGTCGGTCCCAAGCCCGCCCCAGCGGAGCGCACCCCTCGGTTTGCACCGCATAGAACGTCGGCAGCCGGTCGATGGCACCCTCGTCGGCGGCCTCGACGAAACCCTGAACCACGCTGGAGGCCAGGGCCCCGCCACCGACCTGCACGAACAGCGCGTCCAGGTCTCCGGCTCCGGCGAGTGCCTCGATCGTCTCGAAGGCCAATGTGCGACCTCCGTCGACTGTCCAGATGTTCTCGGCGGCCACGGCGCAGAACGGCGACGAGCCGGCGAGCGTGGCCTCCCGGAACCGGCCGAAACAAGGATCGCCCAGCTCGCCGGGGCGGCGGGAGCAGACCTCGATACGGGCTCCGAGTGCCTTCAGGGCGGCCACGATGGAGTCGTCGGCCCACGGCGGGATGAACACGTCCAGAGGGCGCCGGGCGCCACGGGCCACGGTGGCCGCCGCCAGGGCGGCATTCCCGCAGGAGGCGATGGCGAGGGGGCGCTCCGCCGCCTCGCCGGTGGCTTCGAGATGCAGCGCCAACCCCATGAGATGGCGCGCCTTGTGGGTGCCGGTGACGTTGCCCGTCTCGTCCTTCACCCACAGCTCGATCCCCAGGCGATCACTCAACCCGGTCGCCGGCCTGGTGGGCGTCGTCCTGAAGCCGCGCCCGTCGATCTCGGCGATCCGGCGGTTGAGGCGATCCACCGCCGCCACGAAGTCGGCATCGCCGCGCCCGGACTCGACGAATCTCCGGTGGGCCCACAGCAGGCGGCGATAGCGCAGGAACGGGTTGTCGCTGGCGGTGTCGAAGTCGAACGGGCCGCCGCTCGGCGACCCCAGCCAGCCATCGGTGGCGGTGAGACGCTTCATCGGCTGACAGTGGGCCCTCTCAGCTGCCGGCCGTGGCTCCGCTGCGGGTGTTGAAGTCCTCGATCATTGCGTCCCAGGCGGGCACCATGGCGTGGAGACGGTTCCAGAACGCAACCTCCCGGCGCGCCTCGAAGTCCTCGAGCGACACTCCCTGCTGCTCCACCCAGGTGAAGTAACCGAGGTTGAAGATGCGGCTGCGACCGACGTCGTCGAGCAGCAGCACGTGCGACGTGTCGGCGCCGACCAGATGCGCCTCGATCTGCGCGGCCACATCGGCGTCGTCGAAGGAACCCCCGAACCGCGAACCCCTCAGGCGGAGACGTTCGCTCGCGTAGAGGGAAGCGCCGTCGGTGGCCACGGTGACGACCACGTCATCGTCTCCCAGCCCCGCCGCCCGGGCGTACTTGATGGCGGCGAGCACGTTGCAGATGCTCGACAGCCCGAAGTGGTGCAGTGAGGCCAACACGACCTCCGGCACGCCGCGTTCGGAGAGGATCCGCCGCCCTTCCTCGTGCCCGAACGCCATGAACAACCCGTCGGTGGCGGCGTCGGAGACCGCCACCGCAGCGTCGCTGTTCATGACGTTGTGCACGAAGGGGATGTGCTTGTCGCCGATGCCCTGGATGTTGTGCTCGCCGAACCCGTTGTAGAGCATGGTCGGGCACTGAAGAGCCTCGACCGCCACGATCCGGGTTCCGTGTCGCTCCTTGAGATAGTCGCCTGCGCCCAGGGTCCCCGAGGAGCCGGAGGCGGCCACGAAGGCGGCCAGGCGGAGCCCCGGCTCAGAAGCGGCGTGGGTGGCGAAGGCGTGCGCCAGGGCCGGTCCGGTCACGGCGTAGTGGCCGGCGTGGTTGGAGAACTCCGAGAATTGGTTGAAGATCACATTGCGCTCGTCGGCGGCCAGTTCGGCGCAGGCGTCGTAGATCTCCTTGACGTTGCTCTCCGAACCGGGTGTGGCCACGATGTCCGCGGGGTCGCTCACCCAGCGCTCGAGCCACTCGAAGCGCTCGCGGCTCATGTTCTCCGGCAGCACGGCCACACCGCGGCAACCCATGATGCGGCTGATCGCCACGCCGCCTCGGGCATAGTTGCCGGTTGACGGCCACACGGCCCGGTGGGCGGTGGGGTCGAAGGCCCCGGTCACAAGGCGCGGCACCAGGCAGGCGTAGGCGGCCAGCACCTTGTGGGCGCCGATCATGGGGAACGTGTCGCCGAAGGCCACGAGGATCCGCGGCGCCACGCCGGTGAACTCCGGCGGCAGCACGACGTATTCGGGAACCTGCCGCAGGCCTCCAGCGGCGGTGTCGTTGTACCAGTGCACCCGCCACAGGTTGCGGGCATCGGCAGCGTCGCGGCCCACACCGGCCAGGCCCGCCAGAGCGGCGGCGGGAATCCGCTGCGGATCGGCAAGTTGCGCGAACGTGGGCAGGACGATTCCGTGCTCGCCGAAACGCCGCGACGCCCGCTCCAGCACTCCGGCGTCGACCACGGAGGTGCCCAGCCCCAATCGAGCATCGCGCGTCTCGTCCACCAGGGAGTTGCTCATAGGCATCACACGCTACCGGCCACCGGGATCGCCGACCGCATACATCGCACCGCTGCGCCCGCCGACATAGATGACGCCGTCCCACATCACCGGTGAGGCCTCGAAGCGCCACTCGTTGCCGACCTGCAGCTGCCAGGCCACCGGTGGTTCCACCGACGTGTCGCTCACGTCGTAGGCGGTGATCCGCCCCGCGCCGTCGGCCAGGATCAGCGTCTCGTCGATGACGATCGGGCTGCTCCACAGCAGATCGGAGAAGCGCTTCTCCCAGCGGATCCTGCCCGTCTCCCGGTCGACGCCCCAGAAAATGCCGGTGTGCGTCGTGGCATAGACCATGTCGCGCCACACCACCGGCGTGCTCCAGACACCCCGCTGGTCAGCCCCGGACCGGTCGTGCACCGACCACACGATGGGATCGGCGGGATCGGACGGGTCGAGCTTGACGAGCTGGCCCACCTCGCGGGCTCGGGCCGTTTCGCGAGCCTCGTATTCCACGCCCACATACAGGTACCCCTCCTCGTCGACGACGGGCGTGGCGTCGACATCGTCGCCCGCCCAGAACCGGAAGACCTGTTCGGGCATGAGCCCCTCGTCGAGTCTCGAGATGTCCCAGCCGGTCACGAGCCCGCCCGAGTTGGCGTAGTAGAGGGTGTTCTCCCAGATGGCCGGGGAGGATTCGATGGCCACGTTGAAGTGGCCATCGTCGGGCTCGGCGAGATCCGCCAGCAACTGGTCGTCCCAACCCGCCCAGTGGAAGAGAATCTCCGGAGCCACCGTCACGAGGCCGTCGGCGTCGTATCCCCGGTTCAGGCGGATGATGAAGAACCGGCTGTTCTCCCCGCCCAGGAAGAGGTAGTCGTCTACGACCAGCGGTGAGGAGTCCCAGTCGTCGTTCCACAGCGTCGGCGACACGTCGTAGGCGCCCAGCCGCCACAGTTCAATCGGCTCGGCCCTGTCGAAGGCCACGATCCGGAAGTAGTTGTCCCGGGATCCGAAGTAGGCCAACGGGTACTCGTCGGGATCGATCGTCACTGAGGTCTTTATGAGATCGCCGGTCTTGAATTCGGGGAGCAGCGGTTCTCCGGTGGCGGCGTCGAGGAAGTGGACGTTGTTGTCGAACGCCCCGAAAACCAGCCAGGTGCGACCGTTGCGTTCGAACACCGCCGCCTGACCGGTCCAGCCGGCCCCGCACCAGCGAACGATCTCGCCGTGATAGCTGGACTCGGCGCACATGTCGCTGTTGCGGGGATAGCGCCACAGCAGCTGCGGGTTGGTCGGAACCGGACCCGTTCCGTACCAACTGCGGGTCGGCGACCCGCGGAACGTGAGCACCCCCGGTGTCAGCCCGGCAGGGGGCTGACCGAATGAAGCGCCGTCCACCCAGGGCTCCGGCTCCTCGACGGTGTCGGTAGGCGGCGAGGGCTCGGACGGGACCGGCGATGGCTCGGACAGGGCCGGTGTTGGCGCAGTCGCGGTGGTGGCCGATTCCTGGGTTGGCGGCGCGGTCGGCGGCACGGCATCAAACGCCGGCGGGGGGTCGTGGGTACCGTCGGCGGTCACCTCCCCCGAACGCTCCCGGGTGCCGGCGAGCAGGACCGGCAGCGCGAGAGCCATCAGGACGCAAATCCCGAGCAAAGTGACGCGCAAGGGAACGGCGCGGGCGCGCGAAGAAGTATCCACCGGATCAGCAGTGTGCCGCACCTAGGCGGCGGCGTCAGATCGAGGATTTAGCGGTGGTGCGGAACGCTCGGCTGAGCAGGGGCGTCGGGGCCGGCTCGCGAGCCGGCGGGGAATCGTCGGACTGGGAATCGCCGGCAGACTCGGAATCGCCGGCAGGCTCGGCCTCCCGAACCGCCGGTTGCGAAGCAGGCGAAACCTCAGCGCCGGACCGCTGCCGGCCGATCCGGCTGCGCTGGTCCGAGAGGACCCAACCGACCGGCGGCCGGAACCGGTTGGCGTGTGCAGAGCACATGGGCAGGCCGCGCCAGGCCCTGCCCTCGAGGTCCACGAGCCAGGCCGCAGTCACGCGGGCGTCGAAGAGGAGCAGCGCCGTTGCGGGCTCGGGACACAGCATGTGGGCACAACCGACCGCCTCAGGGGCCCCGTTTCGGGGCGGCGCCGCGACCAGCCCGGGCGCGATTGAGGCCGCTCCACCGCCAAGGTGGAATCCGTCCATACGACAAACGTACTGCCGGGACACGCTCCACCCGGGGATTTGGCCACACGCCACGGCATCCCCTAGTTGTCCCGACCGGGCGTGTAGGCTCAACGCCATGTCTCACGCTCGTCCCTGCAGACGAATCACCCTGATCGCGCTCACTGTGGTGCTCGCGCTGGTGCTCACCTCGTGCTTCGGCGAGGACGAGGAACCCGACGAGTCAGCGACCACCACAACCCAGCAGGTGTCGGCACCCCAGCCGCCTACGCCGCCGGACACGCAGGCCGAGGTCATCGCAGTCGAGCAGCCTCCGCCGCCGCCCCCGACCGACACGGTGACGTTCGAGCAGCCTCCGCCGCCGCCGGAGCCACCGCAACCGCCTCCGGAGCCGCCCGCGGAGCCCCCGGTGGGTCCCGACGGCATCGTCCTCTACACCGTGCAGGCGGGTGACACCCTGTTCAGCATCGCCCAGCGCTTCGGCGTCACCCTCGACGCCGTCATCGAGGCGAACAACATCAGCAATCCCGACGTGATCTTCGAGGGTGACACGCTGACGATCCCGCCCGGCTGACACCGGGGACCGGGGTGTCGCGTTGAGGGCGCTGCCTGTCCCCCACGGGGAACCGGACCAGGTCTATTTGCCCGATGACTCCTTTTGACTAATTTTGTGCTCGTGCCACGGAACACCACTCTCGGCCGTCCCGCCCTTGCCGCACTCCTCGTCGGCTCGCTCCTGACCCTCACCGCCTGTTTCGACACGGGCGACGATACCGAGGGCCCCACGACCGACACCGGCGGCGCCGGCAGCAACACCGTTGTCACGCTGGCGCCCCCGCCACCGCCGGTGACGCCCGCGACCGCTGTCGTCCAGCAGCCGCCCCAACTGCCACCCGAGCCGCCGCCGGCGACCCCCGCCACCACCCAGCCGCAGCGGGAAATCGGCGCCCAACTCGTCTACGAGATTCAACCCGGCGACACCCTCTTCAGCATCGCCAGGCAATTCGGCGTCTCCCTCGACGAACTCGTGGAGATCAACAACATCGAGAACCCGGACCTCATCAACGCCGGGCAACAACTGGTCATCCCACCGCCGTCCGAGTGACCCGTCCCCGGCCCCCGGCACAGCCCGCCGGCCGGACATCCACCACCCCGACAGGGGGTCTGCATACAATCCCGCGCCGGTGGGCAAAGCGGACGGCGTCGAGGCCGGGACGGACACCGTGGACGGGAAGACCGTCCCGACGGTCATGGCCTGCGGCCTCTGCGACGTCACCTGGCGCGGCCGGCCGGGAGACAGCTGCTGGGCGTGCGGCCACTCGGCGCACACCGTGAAAGCGCCCCCGCTCCAAGTCAAGATCCCGGCGCCGGCATAGCCGGATCGGGTACCGCTCACCCCCCGGGCCTGTGGCCTGTTCGGAAACCTGATCCATCGACGTGAGCAGCGTCTACGTCCGTTACCTCCTTCCGGCGCTCGTCGTCGCCGGTTGCGCGGCCCTGGCTCTCCTCGGCCGGCGCCGGAGTGCGCACAACCGGGCGGTCGCCGAGCACTCCCATCGCATCGTGGATGCCACGCTCCCGCCCGCGCCCACCGACCCCGCGGCCGAGCATGCCTGGTCACTCCTGCATGGAAGCGCTCTCGATGACTGGATGACCGCCCACGAGGAAGTCCTCGACCGGGCCAGCGCGGATGACTTCAGCGACGCGCACACCGCCTTGGACCTGTCCGACGAGGCGACCTCGGAACGTCTCGACACCGTCGTGGCCGCCCATCCCAACCCGCAGCGGCGCGCGGAGCTGAGCGCCCTGCGAGCCGCCGCCCGGTCCACGCTGGTCGCCCTCACACAGGGCGACTTCGAGCGGGCGCGGCACCACCACCTCGTCTACTGCGACTACAGGGACCTCTGGCGGGGGTCCACCGCGACCGAGGAGCCCGCCGACCGCTCCTGAGGCGCGCCCCGGTGCCTCAGCCCTGCGACGCGGAAAGTGCGGACGCCACTCTCTCCGCTATTGCGGCCATGCCATCGCCGGTGGGATGCACGCAGTCGAGTGGGCTTATCCACGATCCCGGCGGATCCTCTGTGGAGCAGTAGGCCCGCACCTGCACACCGAGGAAGGTCTCGATGGGCTTCCGGAGCCAGCCGGGTCCGAGGGCGTCGCCGGCCTCATGACCCTCGAACAGCGGAGCCACGTCGGCCAGCCGCACGCGCGAGGCGTGGCGGGTCGCCGCTCGGGCAAGGGTGTCGTTCAGGGCGTCGTGCACGATGTCGGTGAGTTCGACGAAACACTGGCCGCGGCAACCCCGAAGCCCTCGAGGATTCGCCGCCGTGGGGTTGTAGTAGTTCGTGAGCACGATTCGCGCGTCGGTTCGATCCACGAGTTCGTCGAGCAGGTACCCCAGTCTCCCCGCCACCGCCTCGAGGCGCTGATCTAGTTCGGCCCGATCCAGCTCACCCCCGGCGAGTATCGAGAGATCCGCGACACCCACGTCGTTCGCCCCGACCGTGAGGGTGACGTAGCCGGGATTGAGGTGGATCGCCCAGTCCAGTTGGCTCCAGCCGGGCTCGCCGAGACCCTCGGGTGCGCCCGGCGGTGGCCATGTCGGCGACTCCCAGACGCCGCTCGTGAAAGCGCCGGCACAGGCGGCCAGGACGACCCTCGCCTCGCCTCGGGGCACGTCGCCCGCGGCGACGAGGCGATCCATGACACGGGCCGGGTAGGCGCTGCCGGGCGCCCGCCAGCAGGGGTCTCCCAGCAGGGCGTCGGTCAGGTCGAGGCCGAATCCCGCCGCCACCGAGTCGCCCAAGCCCACGAGGGTGTGCTGGCGATGCGGGTGCCGGGACACGAATGTGACAGTGGCGGTCGTCGTTGTGCCCTTGTCGTCGGTCGCCGTCACCTCAGCCCTCCAGGTCCCCGCCACAGGAGGTGTCCAGGAGAAACCGGGGTTGGCGCCGCCGGCGGCCGCGAAGCCCGGCGGCTGGCGGAGCCAGGCGATTCCCGTCACGCTGCCGTCGGGATCGGACACCGAGAGGCGCGCATCGAGCCGCTGACCGACCGGCCACACGAAGCTGTCCACGGCGATCACCGGTGCCTGATTCGAGGGCCGGGTGGTTGTCGTGGTCACCGCTGCGGGATCGTCGGAGAACCCCTCCGAACCGGTGCCGTCGCTTCCTGGACAGCCGGTCGCCGCCAGCGAGACCGCGCCGAGTGACACGACCACGAGAGGCAGCAGACGGCCGCGCCCTCGGAGGATCCGGCGGCCGTTTGTATTCCTGCCGGCCTGCGCTAGCCTGATTGTCGACAAAATCGGTCTGGAATTACCGGTCACGCGACCACCGACCAAGGGAGGACACAGCAGCATGACTGTGCAACTGGGGGACGTCGCCCCCGACTTTACGGCAGACACCACCGAGGGCACCATCAGCTTCCACGACTGGAAGGAAGGCAGCTGGGCGGTGCTGTTCTCGCACCCCAAGGACTTCACGCCCGTCTGCACCACCGAGTTGGGCTACACGGCCAAGCTCCAAAGCGAGTTCGCGGCGCGCAACGTGAAGGTCATCGGACTCTCGTGTGACTCGGTGGAGGATCACCGGGTGTGGTCGCAGGACATCCTCGACACCCAGGGCGTCTCACCCAACTTCCCGATGATCGGCGACCCCGACGCATCGGTCGCCAACCTCTACGGCATGATCCACCCCAACGCCAGCGACACCATGACGGTCCGCTCGGTGTTCGTGATCGGCCCTGACAACCTCGTCAAGCTGATGATCACCTATCCGGCCAGCACCGGTCGCAACTTCGACGAGGTGCTGCGCGTCATCGACTCGCTGCAACTCACGGCCCACCACAAGGTGGCGACGCCGGTGAACTGGCAGCACGGCGAGGACGTGATCATCGTGCCGGCGCTCAGCAACGAGGAGGCCGCCGAGCGGTTCCCCGGCGGCTGGGACGAGCAGAAGCCCTACCTGCGGGTGGTTGCCCAGCCCAGCGGCTGAGACCGCCACGTCTCGCTCCAACCGCGGCGCCCCCGGGTCGATCCCGGGGGCGCCGCGCGTCCGGGCCCAGGGAGTGGCCCGTGAGTTCCGCACTGACCGCAGAACTAAGCAGAACATACCGATATATCATTCTTCACGGCCCGGGTAATTTCTTCGTAAGAGCAGCGTGGGGTCCGCGACCCCGCCGGTAGGCTCGCCCACGTTCGAGCGTCCAGACGTGGAGGGCCAACGGTGGCAGGAAACGGGCAAGACCCGGTGGTGGACACCGCAGCGGCGGCGCGTGCCGTCGGGGCGGTGAAGATCTACGGCAGCGGCGAGACCGAGGTCCGGGCCCTCGACGGCGTGGACGTGGCCTTCGACACCGGGAGGCTGACCACCATCATGGGCCCGTCCGGGTCGGGCAAGTCGACGCTCATGCACTGCATGGCCGGCCTCGACGCCGTCACCGACGGGCGGATCTTCATCGGTGACACCGAGCTCGGCACCCTCAGCGAGAGGGAACTGACGCTCCTGCGGCGCCGGCAGGTCGGCTTCATCTTCCAGGCGTACAACCTGCTGCCGACCCTGACCGCGCTAGAGAACATGACGCTGCCTATCGCCCTGGCCGGGGAGGATCCCGACAACGCCTGGCTCACCGAGGTGGTGGATGCGGTCGGCCTGGCCGACCGTCTCACGCACCGGCCCAACGAACTGTCTGGTGGGCAGCAGCAGCGGGTGGCCGTGGCGCGGGCGCTGGTGAGCCGCCCCCGCATCATCTTCGCCGATGAGCCGACGGGGAACCTGGACTCCCGCACCGGGGCCGAGGTCCTCGAGTTCCTGCAGCGAGCCTCCGAGCAGTTGGGCCAGACCATCGTGATGGTGACCCACGACGCCGGGGCCGCCAGCTACAGCGACAGGATCGTGTTCCTCAACGACGGCCGGGTCGTCGACGAGATGAGTGAGCCGACCGTGGACGGCGTGCTCGACAAGGTGAGGACCCTCGGTGCCTGAGGCTCCGGGCAGGGGTCGCCGGGGCAACGACGCGCCACGCTCGAGAGGCTGAAGCGCCGCCATGTTCCTACTCCGGCTCACCCTCAAGAACATCGCCAACAGGAAGTTCCTCTTCCTGGGCACGGCGTTGAGCGTCGTGCTGGGTGTCTCCTTCGTCGTGGGTGTCTTCATCGTCACCGACAGCCTGCGCGCCACCTTCGACGACATCGCCGACGACATCGCCGGATCGATCGACCTCAGGGTTCGCAGCGAGCTCGAATTCGGCGATCGACTGAACGCGCCCGAGGTGGACCCCGCCCTGGCGGACGAGATCGCCGGGGTCGATGGGGTCGCGGCGGTCACGGGCGGTGTCGCCGCCTGGAACGTGGTCATCATCGACCCCGACGGCGAGCCGCTGCAATCTGTCGGTCCACCCCAGTTCGGGGTGAGTTGGTCCGACGAGGAGAACCTGACCGAACTGTTCCTGGCCGAGGGCCGGCCGCCGGCCGGGCCGGACGAGTTCGCCACCAACTCCGGAACCGCCGAGTTCGCGGATCTCACCATCGGCGAGACGTACCGGGTCAGCCTGCCCGACGGCACGCGCGCCTTCGAGCTGGTGGGCCTGGTGAACTGGGCCGACCCGGACGAGGACCAGTCCCAGGGTGTGCAGTTCTCGGTCTTCGACCTGGCCACCGCCACCGAACTGCTGAACGGCGGAGGGGGCTGGGACGAGATCCTCGTGGACGTCGACCGGGAGGCCGACATCGCCACCGTCGCCGCCTCTCTCCGCCAGGCTCTGCCGGCGGGACTCGAGGTGCTGACCGTCGAGGAGGTCGCCGAGGAGCAGAGCGCCGAATTCGGCACGTTCATCACGATCTTCCAGAACATCCTGCTGGCGTTCGCGGTCATCACGCTCGTCGTGTCGGCGTTCCTGGTGAACAACGTGTTCTCGATCGTCATCGGCCAGCGCATCCGGGAGTTGGGCCTGCTGCGGGTGGTCGGCGCCACAGGAGTCCAGATCCGGCGCTCGGTGCTCGGCGAGGCGGCGGTGGTGGGTCTGATCGCCACGGGACTCGGCCTGGCCGGGGGCATCGGCATCTCCGCAGCGCTGAAGGCCATCTTCGGCGCCCTCGGCGGCGAATTGCCCATCGATCCGCTGCTACTGACGGGGCGCACCGTGGGCGTGGCGTTCGCCGTCGGCGTGGGCATCACCGTGCTGGCCGCGCTCTCGCCGGCGCTGAAGGCCCGGCGGATCACACCCGTGGAGGCCCTGCGGGAGGACGCCCGGCTCTCGAGCGCGGTCGTCGCCCGGCGTCCCGTGGTGGGCGGCCTGGCCCTGATCGCAGGGCTGGTGCTGCTGGCACTGGGCCTCGCCGCCCCCGACTGGCCGGCGCTCATCCCGCTGGCGCTGCTGGCCGCCATCCTTGCCAACTGGGGGGGCAAGCGGATCGTCTGGTGGGCCGGCAGGCTGGCGGTGGCCGCCGTGGGACTGGCGCTGCTCCTCACCACCGTGTTCGCGGATCTCGACACGACGCACCTGCTGGTGGCCCTCTGCATGGGCGTGCTGACGGTGTTCGTGGGCATCAACATGACCAGCCCCCTGTTCGCGCGACCGATGGCCCGGGCGCTCGGCGCCCCGCTGGCCCGGATGGACGGCATGCCCGGGCACCTGGCGCGCCAGAACGCGGCCCGCAGCCCGCGCCGCACGTCCTCCACGGCCGCGGCCCTCATGATCGGGCTGGCACTCGTCGTGACCGTGAGCGTGGTGGCCGACTCGTTGAAGACCAGCCTCACCAAGGTGCTCGACGAGCAGGCGAACGCCGACTGGTTCGTCTGCATCGGCGACTGCACCGACCAGTTCAGCGGCTTCAGCCCCCGCCTCGGCGAGGACCTCGAAGCGCTGCCGGAAGTAGGCTCGGTGGCGACGTACCGCTGGCTGAGCGCCGCCTTCCGCACCCCCGACGGCACGGTGCACGGGTTGATGTCGGTGAACACCACCGAACTCGATGCGCACGTGGACGTGAACCCGGTCGCCGGCGAGGTGAACGACCCGTCCTTCGGCGAGATTCTCGCCCACGTGGATCAGGCGGAGGAGTACGGGCTTACCGTCGGCGACGACCTCGCGGTCGAGATCCTCGGCGGTGAGCAGGTCACCTGGAGCGTGGCCGGCATCTACTCCGACAACGCCATCGTCGGTTCGTGGGTCGTGTCGCCGGACACCTGGCACCGCTACTTCGACACCAACGTGGACCAGTTCGTGTCGGTCCTGAACGCCGACGGCGTGAGCGAGGAGGCGGCCCGGGCGGCCATCTCGGCCTCGGCCGGCGAGTACCCGCAGGTGAACGTGCGCTCGCGCGCTGAATTCCGCGACGCCGCCGCCGACAACATCGATCAGGCATTGATCGTGGTGAACGTGTTCCTGGGGCTCTCGCTGGTGATCGCCGTGCTCGGCATCGTGGCGACGCTGGCGCTGTCAGTGGTGGAGCGCACCCGGGAACTGGGGTTGCTGCGAGCCGTCGGAATGACGCGGGGCCAGATGCGCCGCATGGTCTGCTGGGAGGGTCTCGTCGTGGCCGTCTTCGGCGGGATCCTGGGGGTCGTTCTCGGAATCGCCTTCGGTGTGCTGGCGGCTGACATCATCCCGGACTCGGTCGTGAGCACGCTGTCCATACCCGGCGGCCAGATCATTGGCTACCTCGTCATCGCGGCGCTTGCAGGGCTGGCCAGCGGGATCCTTCCCGCAATCTGGGCAGGCCGCCTGAAGGTTCTGGAGGCCATCGGCTACGAGTAGCCGGCCGGAGCGCGCCGGCAGGCCCCATACTTGTCGTTATGCCGGTTGCACCGAGACTGTCGCTGAACCCCAAGCGCGCCGTGCTCGTGGGTCTCGTGGGCGTCGGCGCGGGGGTCGCCCTGGTATGGGGGATGAGCCGCCTGGCCAACACCGGCGACGTGACGGTCCGGCTCGGCGACGACACCTTCGAGGCGGGCGAGGCGGCCGAGATGAGCCGGGTCATCGCCACCGACGGGCCGATCCTGTACGCGGACGCCGCCGGCGGGCGGCGCGACATCTGGTTGCAGCACCTCGGGGCCGACCCGGCGGGCGGCTGGTACGCCTTCGACGCCCACCGCCCGGGCGCGGGCCGGGAGTGCACCCTCGAATGGCAGCCCGCCGCCGCCGTGTTCGCCGACCCCTGCGACGGCACAGTCGTCGAGGCGCACGGCGAGGGCCTGCCGGGCTACGAGGTCCGCATCGAGGACGGCGCGTTGATCGTCGACCTCAACGCCGTCGGCGAGGGCGGCTAGGGGACGACCCGCTCCAGCGGGGCCCAGGCCACCAGCAGCCGCTTCTCCCCCGCCTCGGGGAACCGCACGGTCACCTCGGCGTCCTCCCCGGACCCGCTCGCATCCACGACCACGCCGACACCCCAGGCGGGATGGCGCACGTCGGCGCCGACCGGCAGTTCCGAGGCGTCGACACCAGGCGCCGGGTCCGGTGATTGCCCGGGCGTGCCGCTGAGCGCCTGTTCGACCTGCGCCTCCCGCCAGGCCTCCCGCCGAGCGTCGAAGGCGGAGCGGGAATTCGGATCACCGGGTTCCCGCCGACCGATGCGCGGGGTGCGCCCGGAGATCTCGTGCAGCAACTTGGCCGGGATCTCCTCGATGAAGCGGCTCTGCTGGTTGTACTGCGCGACTCCCCACATGGTACGGCGCTCAGCATCGCTCAGGTAGAGCCGCTCCCGGGCCCGGGTGATGCCCACATATGCCAGGCGGCGTTCCTCGGCCATCTCCTCGGGGTTGTCCAGCGCCTCGATCGCCTGCATCCGGGGAAACATTCTCTCCTCCAGGCCGGTCAGAAACACCACCGGGAATTGCAGGCCCTTGGCGGCGTGGGCAGTGAGCAGCACGACCCGCGATCCGTCGGGGTCGAGATCGTCGGTCGCCGACACGAGAGCGGTCTGCTCCAGGAACTCGCCTACCTCCTCGGACTCACCGGCCAACGCCAGCAGTTCCGAGAGGTTTTCCAGCCGACCCTCGGCCTCCATGCTTCCCTGTTCCATCTCCTCTTGCAGTTCCTCCAGGTAGCCGCTGCGGGTCAGGAGGAATTCCAGCACCCCTTCTGGACCCTCGGCGAGCCGGCCGGCGGCCTCGTCCAGCAGGGTCGTGAAACCCTCGATACCCGCCAGCGCCGCGCCGCTCGCGCCCGCCTCGGAGGGCCGTCGTAGCGCCTCGCTGAACGGCAGCCCGGTGCTCGCCGCCCAGGCATCGAGTCGTTCAACAGAACGGTCGCCGACGCCGCGTCGGGGCACATTCAAGACCCGCTTGAGGCTCACCTCGTCACCCGGGTTCACGGCGGCTCGCACGTACGCCAGAGCGTCACGCACTTCGCGCCGGTCATAGAAGGCCGTGCCGCCGACTACCTGGTAGGGCAGGTCCTCCGCATTCAGCGCCGTCTCGAGCGCACGGCTCTGGGCGTTGATCCGGTAAATCACAGCGAAGTCGCTGAGCGCACGCCCGTCGGTGGCCAGCCGCTGGATCTCACGCACCACCCAGCGGGCCTCGTCATCCTCGTCGGCGGCGCGGTACCAGACGATGCGCCCGCCCCGCTCGGCATCGGTCCAGAGCCTCTTGGGATGGCGGTCCACGTTGTTGGCGATCACCGCGTTGGCGGCGTCCAGCACGTTCTGCGTGGAGCGGTAGTTCTGCTCCAGGAGAATCACCGTCGTGTCCTCGAAGGCGCGCTCGAATTCCAGGATGTTGCGCATGGTGGCGCCGCGGAAGCGGTAGATGGACTGGTCCGCGTCGCCTACCACAAAAACGTTGCGATGCCTGGCCCCGAGCATCAGCACGATCTCATTCTGCGCCCGGTTGGTGTCCTGGTACTCGTCCACCAGGACGTGCTGGAAGCGCTCCTGGTAGCGGGCCAGCACGTCGGGGTGCTCCCGGAACAGGCGGACCACCAGCACCAGCAGGTCGTCGAAGTCCATAGCTCCGGCGCGTTGCAGGCGGCGCTGGTACTCCGTGTAGACCAAGGCGGTGTGCTCGAGGTGGCGATCCTTGCCGGCTACGGACTCGGCGTAGTCGAGAGGTTCGACCATATCGTTCTTGGCGGAACTGATACGGCTGTGGAAAGCGGCGGCTGCCGAGCGGTGCGCGCCCAAATTCAGATCAGCCATGACGTAGCGCGTCAGGCGGACCGAGTCGGACTGGTCGTAGATGCTGAAGCCAGCGGGATAGCCCACCCGCTCGGCCTCGACGCGCAGGATGCGGGCGCAGGCCGAGTGGAAGGTGCGCACCCACATGCGCTCCGCCACCGGGCCGACCAAGTCAACCACCCGGGCGTGCATCTCCTCGGCGGCCTTGTTGGTGAAGGTGATGGCCAGGATGGCGAACGGCGAGACGCCCCGTTCGGAGATTAGGTGGGCGATGCGGTGTGTGAGCACCCGCGTCTTGCCCGACCCGGCGCCGGCGCTGACGAGCAGCGGGCCGCCGGTGTGCAGGACGGCGTCGTACTGGGCGGGGTTCAACGGCGCCATCGCGGGCACCCTACCGGTGCCTGCTGACAGCGCCCTGCCGCCGGACTCCTGGGCCCGATGCGGGGAGCCACGGGGGTCGGCGGTACCATCGGCGCCGTGACCGAGGCAGCGAACCAGCCCGACGACGCGACGGCTCTCGACGACGCGACCGGCGACCGGGCTGAACCCGAACAACCCGCAGGGACCCCGTCCGAAGCCCCCGCCGAGCGACCGGCGGACGAGCAGGCCGCTGACGAGGCCGGCGAGCCGGCGGCCGAGGAAGCATCAGAGGAACCAGCGGCCGAACCAGAGGTCCAAGAAGCCGCGGCCGAGGAACCCGCAGAGGAACCAGCAGCCGAAGAACCGACAGCCGAGGAGCCAGCAGAGGAACCGGCAGCCGAAGAACCGACAGCCGAGGAACCGGCAGAGGAACCAGCAGCCGAAGAACCAGCGGCCGAGGAGCCAGCAGAGGAACCAGCAGCCGAGGAACCGGCGGCGGAGGAGCCCGCAGAGGAACCAGCGGCCCAGGAGCCGGCGGACGCGGGCTCCGCCGACGAGACGCCTGCCGAACCCGCCCCCGAGGAGCCTGCGGAGGCCGTTGCCGCGCCGCAGCCTGGCGGCGAGAGCGACCGATCCCCGCCCGAGACATCCGCCGCCCCCGAGCCTGGCTCCGGGATCGGCACCCCGATCCCGTCGGCCGCCACGACCGGCGGGTTGAACAGCGGCGACATCGTCTCGGGCGTCGTCAAGACGGTTGACCGCCGTGAGATCGAACTGGATCTGGGCTCGGGGCGCGTCGGCGTGGTCGGGAGTCGCCACTGGACAGCAGGACTCGACGTGGACCTCGCCGGCGAGGTGCAGGTCGGTGACACCGTCGAGGCGGCGGTCCTGGTCCGCGAGGACCACAAGCAGCGCATCGTGCTCTCCCGGAGTTGGGGACGCCAGCAGAAGGCCTGGGATCTTGCCGAGAGCGCCCGCAAGACCGGCGAGATCATCTCCGGCACCGTGACCGATGCCGTCGCGGCCGGTCTCACCGTGGACATCGGCATCCGGGCATTCGTGCCGGCCTCGATGGCGGGTGACGACGACCTCGAAGCGCTCGTGGGCACCGAGGTGGAGTGCAAGGTCACCGAGGTGAACCAGCTCAAGGGCCGCTGCATCCTGTCCCGCAAGGCAGCGCTGCGCACCCGCGACCGGCAGGCCGCCCGCAAGCGCCTCACCGAGCTGTCCCCCGGCACGACGGTGCGCGCCCGGGTGACGAAGGTCGAGGACTTCGGGGCGCTGGTGCTGGCCGAGGGAAACCTCCGGGGCCGGATCCGCCGGAGCGAGCTGAGCTGGTTCCGGGTGCGCCGACCCGGCGACGTCGTGGCGGTCGGGGACGAGGTGGAGGCCGTCGTGCTGCACACCGCTCCCGCCAAACTGAACCTCGACCTGTCACTGCGGATCGGCGAGGACCCCCTCAAGGCGATACGTCCGGGCGAGCGGCACCAGGCGACCGTCGTCTCGCTCGCCCCGTTCGGGGCGTTCGTGACCGTCGGCGACGGGATCAGGGGGCTGGTGCCGACCGCCGAACTCGCCGAGAACCCCATCCGCCATCCACGGGAGGTGGTCGTCCCCGGCGACAGCATCCTGGCCGAGGTCACCAAGGTGGACCGCCAACGCCGTGATCTGGAGTTCTCGGTGAACCTGGCGGTGCTGGTGCGCCCCTCCGATCAGGCCTGACCCGAGCGGGGGTGGATCAACTCACTCCCACTCGATGGTGCCGGGAGGCTTGGACGTGATGTCGTAGACCACCCGGTTGACGCCGGGCACCTCGGCCACGATCCGCCCGGCCATGGTCTCCAGCACGTCGTAGGGCAGGCGCGCGAAGTCGGCGGTCATGGCGTCGGCGCTGGTGACGGCGCGGATCACGATCGGGTGGCCGTAGGTGCGCTCGTCTCCCATGACGCCCACCGAGCGAACCTCCAGTAGCACCGCCAGAACCTGCCAGACCTCCCTGTCCAGCCCCGCGCGGCGGATCTCGGCACGCACGATGGCGTCCGCGGCGCGCACCGTCTCGACCCGTTCGGGCGTGATCTCGCCGACGATGCGCACAGCCAAGCCCGGACCGGGGAACGGGTGTCTCCACACCACCTCGGGCGGCAGGCCGAGTTGCTCTCCGACCAGCCGCACCTCGTCCTTGAACAGGTCCCGCAGCGGTTCGACGAGTTCCAGGTCCATGTCGTGGGGAAGCCCGCCGACGTTGTGGTGGCTCTTGATGCGGGCGGCCACGTCGCCGCCCGACTCGATGACGTCGGGATACAGGGTGCCCTGCACGAGGTAGTCGACCTCGCCGAGTGCCCTCGCCTCTGCCTCGAAGACGCGGACGAACAGCTCGCCGATGATGCGACGTTTCGCCTCGGGCTCGCTGACACCGGCGAGCGCTGCCAGGAACCGCTCGGAGGCGTCCACGAACACCAGCCCGTCACCGCTGAACACGTCGCGCACCTGTTGCGCCTCGCCGGCGCGCATGAGCCCGGTGTCGACGAACACGCTGGTGAGACGATCGCCGATGGCCCGTCGCACCAGCGCCGCCGCAACCGCCGAATCAACACCACCGGAGAGCCCGCAGACCGCCCGGCCCCCGCCCACCTGCGCCCGGATCGAGGCAATCGAGGTCTCGGTGATGCAGTCCGGCGTCCACGCCGGGGCGCACCCACACGCCTCGTACAGGAAGTTCTGAAGCATCTGCTGGCCGTGGGGGGTGTGCGCCACCTCGGGATGGAACTGAACACCGAACACACCGCGGGCGGGATGCTCGAATGCCGCGGCGGGCGCGTCGGCGGTGACCGCTGTCACCGCTGCGCCTTCGGGAGGCCGCACGACGGCATCCCGGTGGCTCATCCAGACCTGCTGGGCGGACGGCAGATCGGCGGAGACGACCTTGCCGGGCCCGGTCACGTGAAGCTCCACCCGCCCGTACTCCGCCAGGCCGCTGCGGTCCACCTTGCCACCCAGTTCGTGCGCCAAGAGCTGCGCCCCGTAGCAGATGCCGAGCACCGGAATTCCGAGAGAGAGGATCTCGGGGTCGAGGCGAGGGGCGCCCGCGGCGTGCACCGACTCGGGACCGCCGCTCAGAATCAGCCCTGCGGGCTGCCGGCCGCGCACCCGCGCCGCGCTGATGTCGTGCGACACGATCTCGCTGTAGACACTTGCCTCGCGCACCCTGCGGGCGATCAGCTGGGCGTACTGGGCGCCGAAGTCCACCACCAGCACACCCCCGGCGCGCTGGCCGGCGCCGCCACCGGCCACTGTCACAGCCCCATGCCAACGCCCTGGTGGTGCTGCAGGGCCTTCCCCTCGGTGGCGATCGACGGCGCCACCATCACGTCGGCCTTCTGAAGTTCCTTGAGGGTGGCATAGCCGCTGGCCGCCATGGTGGTGGCCAAGGCCCCGAACAGGTTGCTGCGTCCGTCGGCCTCCCGGGCGGGTCCCAGCAGGATCTCCTCCAGCGAGGCGCGCCGGCCCACGTGCACACGTGCGCCGCGCGGCAGCGCCGCGTGCGGTGTCGCCATGCCCCAGTGGTAGCCGCCGCCGGGGGCCTCGTCGGCCGCCGCCAGCGGGGATCCCAGCATGACGGCGTCGGCGCCACAGGCAACGGCCTTCGCAATGTCGCCGCCGGTCGCCATGCCGCCGTCGGCGATGAGGTGAACGTAGACCCCGGTCTCGTCGAGGTGGCGCATGCGGGCGGCCCGCACATCGGCAATGGCGGTCGCCTGGGGCACGCCGATGCCCAGCACGCCGCGTGAGGTGCACGCCGCGCCCGGCCCCACGCCCACCAGCACTCCGGAGGCGCCGGTGCGCATCAGGTGCAGGCCGGCCTCGTAGCTGGCGCAGCCGCCGACCACGACCGGCATGGGCAGTTCGCGTACCACCTTCTTGAGGTTCAGCGGTTTGCGGGCCTTGGACTTGTGCTCGGCGGTCACGACCGTGCCCTGGATCACCAGCAGGTCGACCTCGGCGGTGGCCAGATGGTCGAGGAGCTTCCTGGCTCGTTGCGGCGTCACAGCCGCGCTGACGAGCGCGGCGTGCTCCCTCATCTGGCGCACCCGCTCGCCGATCAACTCGGGAATGACAGGGGGCGCGTAGACCTCCTGCATGCGGGCCGTCGCCTCGTCGGCGGGCGCGTTCAGAATCGCCTCGAAGGCCGGCGCCGGGTCCTCGTAGCGAGTCCACAGGCCCTCGACGTTCAGCACGCCGATGCCCCCCAGCTTGCTGATGAGCCCCGCCGTCTCGGGCGACACCACGCTGTCCATCGCAGAGGCCAGCAGCGGCAACGGCAGGCGGTAGGCGTCGATCTCCCAGGAGATGTCCACGTCGTCGGGATCGCGGGTGCGCCTGGCCGGCACGATGGTGATCTCGTCGAGCCCGTAGGCCCGACGGCCGCTCTTGCCGAAACCGATCTCAATGTCCGCCACCGCTGCGCACCTCCCTCCGCGGAGCATAGGCAGCGCACCAGCCCAACGGCGGAACCCTCCGGCGCCAGCCCAACGGCGGAACCCCGGCACCAGCCCACACCACGCGGGCCATCGCCGGCCACAAGCGCGCCAGGGCGGGGACGCCGGGGGGCGACCGGCGGAGCGATTTCGCCAGACGCTCCCGCCGGCGGCCACCGGCGGCCCCGCCCGGACACCCCCGGACACGCCCGGACACGCGAGGGCGCGGAGGTCAGAGTTGGGCGGCTGCTTCGGTGATGGCCTCCCAGGCGGCCTCGACGTGGTGGGCGCGGGTGGCGACGGTTCCCACCGAGAGGCGCAGCGTGTAGCGGCCGTCGAGCACGGTGTGGGTGCGGTAGAAGCGCCCCGAGTCGTTCAGTGCCGCCAGGATGCGGCGGTTGGCCTCGTCGCCGGCCCGGTGGCGGAAGCACACCAGGTTGAGCGGCGCGGGTGCGGCGAGCGAGAAATCAGGGTGCTCGCGCACCCAGCCGGCGAACTGCTGCGCCCAGGCGACGCCCGAGCGGATGTGGGTCTGCAGGCCCTCCGCCCCGTACCAGCGCAGCACCAGCCACAGTTTCAGCGAGCGGAAACGGCGCCCCAGCGGCACCTGCCAATCCCTGTAGTCGATCACCGTCCCCTTCTCGCTCTCGGGGTTGCGCAGGTACTCGGGCGTGACGCCGAGGGCGTCGGTGAGCGCCCGGCGGTCAGCGACCCACATGGCCGTGCAATCGAGATTGGTGCACAGCCACTTGTGCGGGTTGAAGCAGTAGCTGTCCACGGCGCCCAGTCCCCGGTTCACGAAGCGGAACTCGGGACAGACCGCTGCCGCGCCGGCGAGGGCGCCGTCGACGTGGATCCACATCCCCTCGGCCCCGGCGACGGCCGCCAGACGAGCCACGGGATCGAACGCCAGCGAGGAGGTCGTGCCGACTGTGGCGACGGTGGCGCAAGGCACCAGACCGGCGGCGCGGTCGGCGGCGACCGCACGCTCGAGGGACTCGGAGCTCATGGCGTAGCTCTCGTCGCCGTCCACGTAGCGGACCCGGTCGGCGCCGAACCCGGCGATGCGGGCACTCTTGTAGATCGACGAGTGGGCGTGGGTGGAGGTGTAGATCACGAGGTCTGCGAGGGTCGCACCGGCCGTGGTGGCCAGGGACCGCTCCCGGGCGGCGACGAGCGCGCACAGAGCCGAACTGGAGGCCGAATCCTGGATCACCCCGCCGCCGGCGCTGTCGCTGCGGAACCGCCGGGGCAGCCCGCACAGCTCCACCAGCCAGTCCATCACCAGGGTCTCCAGTTCGGTGCAGGCCGGGCTGGAGGCCCACAGCATCCCCTGCACCCCGAGACCCGACGACAGCAGGTCGCCCAGGATCGACGGGCCGGTGGCCGGCGAGGGGAAGAAGGCGAAGAATCCGGGTGCCTGCCAGTGGGTGAGGCCGGGCACGATGACGCGGTCGAGGTCGTCGAGCACGGCGTCGAACCCCTCGGGCGCGGCGGGGGGTGACTGTGGCAGCCCGGCGGCCACCTCGCCCGGCTGCACCTGCGACAGGACGGGGAAGCTCTCGATCCGCTCGTGGTAGCCGGCCACCCAGTCCAGGAACCGCTCCCCCCACAGCCGCAACTCGTCGGGCGTCATGTGGGGTGCCACCGGCGCGGAGTCCCACTGCGACCGCTGTCCGGCGTCGTGCTCCGGGGTGTCCATGGTGGATGCCTAGCGGGCTGGGGGTTCGACGGCGATCACGAGAAGCTGCCGCAGGATCGCAGCCGTGGCACCCCAGATCGTGTCGCCGGGAATCTCGAAGAAGTTGATCGGCCGCATCGTCCCGTCGCGAGGCCAAAGCTCCTGGCGGTAGACGTCGGGTTCCAGCAGATCGCGCAACGGCACTTGGAGGATCTTCTCCACCTCCGCGGGATCGGGCCGCAACCCCCCCGGACGTCCAGCCGGGAGCTCGGCGACGTAGGAGTGCACGAGCGAGTCGCTGCCCACGGTGAAGAACGGATCCAGCTCTCCGATGGGCACCGCCGCGGCGGGATCCAACCCGATCTCCTCGTGCGTCTCGCGCAGAGCCGTCTCCCAGAGGTCGGCGTCGCCCGGTTCACGGCCCCCACCGGGGAACGCCACCTCGTGGCTGTGGGTGCGCAGGTGAGCGGCCCGGCGGGTGAGGATCACGTGCAACTCATCCTGGTGCGTGTAGAGCGGGATGAGCACCGCCGAGAGCCGCCGGCTGCTCGCCGGCTCCTGCGGTCGGCTCCGATTCCGGATCCTGTCCCGGAGCATCTCCAGGTCCACCTGGCGCTCCCCCGGCGCCAGATCCGCCCACGGCGCCGCGGCGCCGGGTCGGACACCTGCCGGGCGCGGGATGTGCTGGGGGCCTCCCCGGGTGACGGTCGGCATCAGCCGTCGGGCCCCTGCTGGTCGCCGGAGGTCCCGGAGGGCAGGCCCGAGGTGACCGCGGCCCGCACGGCGTCGCCGACTGCGACGGTGGCGGCGATGCGCACGCCATCGATCGGGGCTTCGGCGTCACCGACCGAGGCCACCACCAGGGCGTCCCCGTCGAAGCGTGTGTGTGCGGGCATGAGGGCGCGCGCCAGCCCGTCGTGGCCGCTCTGGGCGACCAGCAGGCACTCGAGCTTGCTGAGTCGGACGTTCGTACAGATCACGCCGATCGTCGTGCTGGTCCCCAGCGGTGGCTGCGTCGGCGCCCGGAAATCCCCGCGACGCAGCGCGCCGGCCACCGAACCGTCATCAAGGTCGCCGACGGCGTTGACGGCCAGCAGCGCCGCCACGACGGCGGTCTCACCCGCCTCGGTCTCGAAGGAGAGCAGGGCGGATCCCAGACCGCCGGGCCTGCGGACCGCGCGCCAAATGCCGACCGTGGCCCCGGCGCCCGCACCGATCCGACCGACCGGCCACCCGGCGGCGGGACCCTCGCCGTCCGGCGACCTCGCCGCGCTCGCCGCCTCGTAACCGGCGCGGGCATCGGGCCACAACGGCGGCTTTCCGGGCCTCAGGTCGTACAGGGACATGCCGACCACGATGGGAACCGGCCCGCCCGGTGTCGGGAAGCCCCGACCGGCCTCGCTGCAGTAGCGCACCACGCCCTCGGCCGCGGCCAGGCCGAACGCCGAGCCACCCGAGAGCACCACCGCGTCCGCACCTGCCACGGTGCGCTCCGGGGCCAGCAGTTCCAGCTCCCGGCTGGCGGGTGCACCGCCGCGCACCTCCACCGAGGCAACCGTCCCATCCGGAAGCAGGACCACGGTGCAGCCGGTGCGACCGCTGGGATGGGTCCAGTGCCCGACGCGGACTCCGGCCAGTGACCGCGACCTGGAACCGGGACTCACCGCGCAACCCTGTCAGCGGTAGAGGCGGCGCACCCGCCGGCCGATGTCGCAGACCACCTCATAGGGAATCGTGTCGAGCCGCACCGCAATCTCCTCGGCGCTGATGCTCTCGGAGCCCTGCCTGCCGATCAGGACGACCTCGTCGCCGGCCACCACGTCGCCGTCGGAACCGCAGTCCACCATGAGTTGATCCATCGTGACCACCCCTACCACAGATCGGCGCCGCCCCCTGATGAGGACCTCCCCGCCGAGCAGGCCGTAGTCGCGCCGTGCACCGTCCGCATAGCCGATGGGCACCGTCGCCACGCACGAGTCGGAGCTGAAGCGGTGGGCGAGCCCGTATGAGATCGCCTCGCCGGCGCGAACGGTCTTCACATAGGACACCTCGGTCCGGAGCCCCATCGCGGGGCGCAGCCCGCCGAGTTCGCCATCCAGCCCGGCGCCCGGTGACAAACCGTAGAGGGCGATCCCCGCCCGGACCATGTCGTAGCGGCTGCGGCGACGGATCGGCGAGGTGTCGGGCCGGCCGGCGGAGAGCAGCAGCGCCGAATTGGCGGCGTGGCGCCGCAACGGACGCCGCACGCCGTCCCGGTCCGTCAACAGCGCCAGCACGTCCTCGTAGCGGCCGAGCTGCTCGTCGGTGAACGGGTTGTCCAGCTCGTCGGCGACGGCGCAGTGAGTCCAGACGCCCTCCAGCTCCAGGTCACTCTTGGCGACGATGGCACGCGCCAGCAGCAGGGCATCGTCGGGGTGCGCGCCGACGCGGTTCATCCCCGTGTCGATCTTGAGGTGCACAGGCAGGCGTCGAGCGGCGGAGGCGGCCGCCGCTGCCGCCGCGGCCAGGCCGACAGGGCTGTAGACCGAGGGGCGCAGGTCGTGCGCCACCACCTCCACCATCTCGTTGGGCCGCGGCTCGCTGAGCAGCAGGATCGGCGCCGTCACGCCCGCTTCGCGCAGTTCCACGCCCTCCTCCACGAGGGCGACCGCCAGCCACGTGGCGCCACCGGCCAGCGCGGCCCGCCCTGCGGCCACCGAGCCGTGCCCGTAGCCGTCGGCCTTGACCACCGCACACAGCTCGGCAGGGGCCGCCCGGCGGGCGAGTTCGGCGGCGTTGGCCTCCAGGGCCTCCAGGTCCACGACGGCCGAGGTGGGGCGCATCAGTCGCTCCCGGACCCGCCGCCCAATCCCTGCCCCGCCGGCTCCAGCGTGGCCGCCAGAACGGCGGGGATCGCTCCGAGCAGATCGCCTCCGATGAGGCCGACGGGTGGACCGAGCGCACCGGCCATCCCATGCACCTGCGCGGCGAGCGCGGGTGCATTCAGCGGATCCGCACCCTGCGCCAGGAGGGCGCCGATCATCCCGGCGAGCACGTCACCAGTACCCGCGGTTGCCAATCGGGCGTCGCCCGAGGTCACGAAGCGGGCCGCTCCGTCGGGCGCGGCGACGACGGTGGTGGGTCCCTTGAGCAGCACGGTCGCTCCCGCTGCGGCCAGCGTCCGCGCCGCCTCCAAGCGATCGGCGCCGGGCCGGCAGCCCGCCAGCAATTCGTACTCCCCGTCGTGAGGCGTGAGTACCACCGGGGCGCGCGCCGCCGCCAGGACGGCCCCCAGGTCGCTGGCGAGCGCCGCCAGGGCGTCACCGTCCAGCACCAGGGGCACGGTCGCCCGCGCCACCAGTCCCCGCACCGCGGTCGCGGTCTGCGGATCTCTCCCCAAGCCAGGACCGACCACCAGTGAGCCGAACCGGGAGATGTCCAAGCGCTCATGCCAGTTCGCGGCCGGCAACGGCCCGAAGACCACCTCGGTCGGGACCGACGCATCGGGCTCGCCGCCCGGCACCGAGAGGCGCACATATCCCGCCCCGGACCGCAGCGCCGCCAGAGAGGCGAGAGACGCCGCCCCGCGCATTCCGGGAGAGCCGGCCACTACCCAGCAGGCGGAACGCCACTTGTGGGCATCGACTTCTCGCCGGGGCCAGAGGTCGGCCACGTCTGCCTCTGTCAACAGCTGCGCGGTCGCCGAGGTGACGTCCAGGCCGATGTCGGCGACACTGACCGACCCGGCCAGCCCACGACCCGGATGCGCCAGCAGACCCGGCTTAAGCGCTGCGAACGTCACGGTGCGTGTCGCCGCCAAGGCGCCGCCCTGCACCTGTCCCGTGAGCCCGTCCACACCGGAGGGGATGTCCACAGCCAGAACGTTTCCGGCACCTTCAATGCCTGCCGGCGGGGTCCAGGGCCGGTTCAGCCCGGTGCCGTAGGCGGCGTCGATCAGCAGGTCGCAGGGTGGGAGTTCGGCGGCGTCGGGAGCGATGACCCGGCACTCGGCACCGGCGCGCTGCAGGTGGCGGGCCGCGGCCCGGCCGTCGGCCCCGTTGTTGCCGCGACCGGCCACGATGGTCACCCGGCGCCCCGCCAGAGCCTTGCGGCGAGCGGCCGACGGTCGTCCCGCCTCCAGGACCGCCGCGGCGCCCTCGGTCGCCCCCGTGAGTAGCTCCACCGCCGCCACGGCAACCGCGGCGCCGGCCCGCTCCACCAGTACGTCGGTGCCTTCCGGGGCGACAGCATCGATGGCCGCCATCTCGGCGGGCGTGACGACAGGAATCACGTCAGCGCATCCCCTGTCCCGGAGCCGGCGAGGGCCGACGTCCAGGAGCCTGGATCCCGGCCTCCGCCGGGATGACGATCGGGAGTGACGACAGGGATCATGCCGGGTCGTCGCTCCGGGCCTCCTGGGGCGGGGCAATCCCGTCGGCGGCGACGGCCACCGCCACCGCCACTGCGGAAGTGGCCGTGTGGGAGAGGCTCAGATGCCACCCCGTCACACCGGCTCGCCGGGCTCGCGCTGCGGCACGGCCGTGGAGGCGCACCTCGGGTTTGCCGCCGGGGGCGCGCACGACCTCCATGTCCCGGAACGCCACATCCCCGAATCCGGCGCCGAGTGCTTTCATCACGGCCTCCTTGGCTGCGAAGCGTGCCGCCAGGCGCTCGGTGGGATCGGCACGGGCTTCGGCGTAGGCCCGTTCGGCGGGGGTGAAGAGTCGCTCGGCGACCGACGGGCGGCGCGCCAGCAGAGCGCCGAAGCGCGGCACGTCCACGATGTCGATGCCGATCATGGAGACCCCCTTCGCCAGCGCGCCGCAACGGTACCCAGGTCACCGACCAGGAGGTCCTCGGTGGGGACCTGCGCGAGCAGCGCCTCGTCGAAGGATGCCTCGGTCTCGGTGACCGCGTAGCGCAGGCGGCTGAACCGGTCCCGGTAGCGCCGGAGGACGTCGACGGCCACGGCGGGCTCCAGCCGCTCGTGCAGATCGACGTGCAGCAGCACCAGCCCGACCACCTCACCGCCCTTGATCTCGGGAACCAGCAGGATGAGGCGCCCGTCCCGCAGCCCCCGCGTCAGCAGCACCCGGCGCTCGCGGCTGACCTGGCGCTTGGTGCCCCGCAGGGCGGGATCGCGCCCGACCCGCGACTCGAAGGACGCCGCCACACCGGAACGGTCGGCAATCTCTATCCGCTCGCCGTCGATGACATAGCGAACATGGCCGGTGACCCGGACGACCGCCCGGTCCAACCCCGCCAGCGCGGAGAGGGTCTCGTAGCTGAGGCGCTCTCCGTCGGTGCCGGCGGCCTGGACGGCCTCGGCAAGAGGCACCCGCAGCAGCGACTCCTCGCTGCGGGAGATCCCCACTGTGACCGTCTTGGCCTGATGGCGGATGGCGTCGACGGGACGGGTCAGCTCCTCGATGGCCTCGCTGAGAGCCCCCAGCAGCCGCTCCAGGATGCCCGCCGGTGTCCCCATCTCACCGAAGTCGATCTCGAACGCGCCCAGCGGAAGCACACCGAGGGCGTAACGGAACAGTGCATCGAGCCGCAGCGCGGTCGCGGCGGGAAGGTGCCCGTCGTAGCCGCCGTCGCGCAGGCGGCTCCCGAACTGCTCCGCGCCGGCGGCGATCGCCGGCCCCAGAGCGGCGAGCATCGCCTCGGCGTCGGTGACGGCGCCGTCGGGCTCGGCATCCAGCGCGGCCTCGACGGCTCCCCGGGTTCGCCGCAGCGGCTCGGCGCAGGCGTCGATGGCGAGAGCCGCCTCATAGGAGAAGAGGTGGCCGGCCATCGTCGCCAGCACGAAGGCGAGGTCGGGGTGCACCACCGGCAGCAGCACCGACTCCCCGGCAGCGCGGACCAACTCGGCGTCGTCGCTGAACACAACCGGTGCACCGCGATGTGCCGCGTAGATGGCCACCTCCTTGGCGACGTCGCGGGCAGTGGAGCGATCGAGGCCCGCCGCGCAGACCAGGGTGAGAGGCTCTGCGGAGAGGTCGACGTGCTTCTTGTCCTCAGTGATGTCGCAGGCCACGGACCGATAGCACAACTCCGAGAGCTTGATCCGCACCTCCTCGGCGGCCAACCGGTTTCGGCCGTTGCCGACGGTTGCCCAGTGGCGCCGGGCCGGAACGAGCCGCTGAGCGATGTCGGCGATCCGCGGGCGCGCCGCCAGCACGTCGGTCATGGCGGCGGGCAGCTCTTCGAGTGCCGCCAGCAACACCGAGCGGCGCGCCGGGTCTCCCGGCAGCCCGAACAACTCGGCGGTGGCGTACGCCAGCAGGAAGCCTGCGGCCACCTGGGCGTAGAAGGCCTTCGTGGAAGCGACGCTCATCTCCACGTCCCGCCCGTCGGATGTGTACAGCACGCCGTCGGCGCGGGCGGCGAGATCGCTCTCGCGACGGTTCACCACCGCCACGACCCACGCACCACGCGCCTGGACCAGGTCGACGGTGCGGTTGGTGTCGGTGGTTGTCCCGGACTGGCTGATCGCCACGACCAGGTGATCGGACATGTCGTCGCGCAGATCGAACCCCGAGAATTCGCTGGCGCGGCGGCTCACCACCTCGACATCGGCACCGCACAACTCGGCACCGATGATCTCGGCGACGGCCCGTGCAGCCACCGCCGCAGTGCCCTGGCCGATGACCACGATCCGGCGCGGTAACTCTCCGCCGGTAGGCAGGACGCCGTCGAGGGCAACCCTGCGGTCACCGGGCTCGCCGGCGATCCGGCCCGCCAGCGTCTTGGCGAACGACTCGGGCGATTCGCCGATCTCCTTGAGCAGGAAGTGCGGGTACTCCCTGCGGTCGATGTCCCGCGTCGTGATCTCCGCCCGGGTCACCGCCGGCAGCGCCAACTCGGTGCCGTCATAGGACCAGCGAGCGACTCCCGACGTCTCGCCGGCGGCCGCGGCGTCCAGCCGGACGATCTCCCCCTCGGTGCCGTTGGACTCGCCGGCACCCTCGGCGGCGTCAAAGCGCAGGTAGTCGCCGGTCTGCTCCACGAGCCCGTACGGCTCTGAGGCCACCACGAAGGCATCGGGGGCGAGTCCCACGTAGAGCGCCTGACCGCTGCCCCGGCGAGCCAACAGCAACCCGCCGGGATCGCCGCTGCTCAGCGAGGCGACGGCATGGGATCCCTCGAAGCTCGCCACGGCCGTGGCGAAAGCCTCCCGGTCGGATTGGCCCGAGACCTTCAGGCGGCGGGCCAGACCCGGAACGACCCTGGCATCGGTCGTGACGGCCGGGGGATAGGACAGGTCGAAGCGGCTCACGACCGTGGCGTAGTTGTCGATGTCGCCGTTCACGGCCGCCAGGACCCAGGGCGCCCCGTCCGATGGCAGCGAGGCCACGGGATGGGCGTTCGGCTCGGTGATGAGTCCCACGCTGGCCCAGCGCGTGTGCGCCAGGACCGTGCAACGCGCCCCCGGTTGCGCCAGCGCGGCCCGCAGCACGTCATCGCCGGCCAGCGCCGCCCGCAGCACCCGCGTGTTGTCGCCCAACTCGCCGACCTCCACCGCCGTCTTGTGGACGTGCACCGTCACGTTGGAGTCGCGCCAGCGGCTACCGGAGCGACCGAGCGGGTCGCCGGCGGCCGGGAACCCCACCGGCGGGCCGTCCGAAGTCACCATGACGGCGATTCCTGCCGAGTCCCTGCCGCGCACCTCCAGGCGGTCCAGCGCCGAGAGAGCCACCTGGATCGCCCACCACCCTGCCACGACTCCCTCCGTCGCCTCCGCCGCGTCTGCACCGAGGAGGTCCGCAATCGCCGCAGCGGTGGCCAACCGGTCCTCGCGAATGCTCCAGAGCGCATCGGCAAGAGTCGTTTCGTCCGCGTCGATCCGCTCGACGGCCGCCGCCACCTCCGCCCGCAAACCCGCCTCCCGCACCAGGCTGGTCAGCCCCGCCGGGCCGGCGAGTCGTCCCGCCACTGCACGAGCGTCGCCCCCCGTTGCGCCACCGCCGGCGAGCAACTCCAGGATCTCGGGCCCCGACGGCGCGGGGCGGCGGGGTGGGCGGCTGATGACCGCCACGATCCCGCACATCAGGCGGAGCTCCGTTCTACCTCGGCTGCCAGGCCCTCGGCCACCGCGGTGGCCTCTGCCTCGTCGGTGGCCTCGACCATGACGCGGATCAGCGGTTCGGTGCCCGAGCAACGCACCAGCACGCGGCCCGTCTCGCCCAGCGCCTCGCGCGCCCGCTCGACCGCTGGCTCGACCGCCGTCAGCACGCCGGCTGCATCACCGCCGACGGACACGTTCCGCAGCACCTGCGGGTGGCGGGTCATGGCTTCGGCCGCCAGATCACCGAGGCGCGCGCCCCGGCGAACGGCGACATCGAGCAGCTGCACGGCCGTCAGCAGACCGTCGCCGGTGGTGGCGAGGTCCCGGAACACCACATGTCCCGACTGCTCCCCGCCCAACTCCCAGCCGCCGGCCTCGAGTGCGCTCAGAACATGGCGATCACCTACGGGCACCGTCACGACCTCGATTCCGGCCTCCGCCATGGCCCGGTGCAGGCCGAGGTTGCTCATGACGGTCACCACCACCGTCGAACCCGCCAAGCGGGCCCGCTCGTGGCGGTCGGTCCCGCACAGGGCGATGATGCGGTCACCGTCGATCAGGCCCCGATCGTACGCCACCACCCTGTCCCCGTCGCCGTCGAACGCCAGACCGATCTCGCCTGGGCCGGTCTCGGCGGAGATGAGGCTCGGGGAGGCGGCTCCGCAGCCGTCGTTGATGTTCCGCCCGTTCGGCTCGCAGGCCACGGTCCTCACCGCGGCCCCGAGGCGCCCCAGCAGCGCCGGCGCCAACTCCGAAGTAGCGCCGTTGGCGCCGTCCACCACCAGGCGCAGGCCGGTGAAGGCCCCCGGCTCCACAGTGCTGGCCACCGCATCCAGGTAGGTCTGAAGCCGGCCGCCGGCGTCGGCGGCGGCTGCGGGGGATCCGGGCGTCTCGGCGGCGGACTGCAGGCCGGCGGCCACCGCTTCCTGCTCGCCGTCGCTGAGCTTGCGGCCACCGGGGCCGAAGATCTTCACACCGTTGTCCCGGTACGGGTTGTGCGACGCCGACACGACGATCCCCGGCACGCCGTCGCGGGCGCTGAAGAACGCCACCGCGGGCGTCGGAGCCATGCCCAGCAGGTCCACTCGGGTGCCGGAGAGACCGCGCAGCAACCCCTGCACGAGGTCGCCGGCGGAGGCTCTCGGGTCGTGGCCCACGACGACCCGCTCGCAGCCGAAGGTCGCGACGACTGCCGCACCGATGCGGGCGGCCATCTCCGGGGTGACGTCCCGGTACGCCCGCCCTCGAATCCCGTCGGTGCCGAACATGGCCGAACCGTTGCGACAGCCCGCGCGCTCCGGCTGCCGGCTCTGCTACCTCTTGGAGTACTGCGGAGCCTTCCGGGCCTTCTTGAGCCCGTACTTCTTGGACTCCTTCTTGCGCGGATCCCGGGTCAGCAGGCCGGCCCGCTTGAGCTTCTCGCGGGAGTCGCCGTCGAGGCTCTCCAGGGAGCGGGCGATGCCGAGGCGCAGGGCTCCCGCCTGACCGGTCAGCCCGCCGCCGGTGATTGTGGCATCCACGTCGTACACCGAGGAGGTGTCAGTCACGCTGAGCGCCTCGGTGGCGTGCGAGCGATGCGAGGGCGACGGGAAGTAGTCCTCGATCTCTCGCCCGTTGATCACGATGTGCCCCTGACCCGGCCGGATGCGGACACGGGCGACGGCGCGCTTGCGGCGACCGGTGGCCTGCACGAGCGGCGGTGTCATGGTGTTCTCCTGCCCAGAGCCAGCGGCTGTGGACTCTGGGCCTCGTGGGGATGGGCGGGTCCGGCGTAGACCTTCAGCTTCCGCAGCATCTGCCGTCCCAGGCGGGTGTGCGGCAGCATCCCGCGTACGCTGCGGCGCACCACCTCCGCGGGACTTCGCCGCATCGCCTCGGCGAGGGTCTCCGAACGCAGTCCGCCGGGGTAGCCGGAGTGCCGGTACAGGATCTTCCGATCCGCCTTGCCGGCGGTCGCCACGACCTTGTCGGCGTTCACGATGATGACGTGATCGCCGCAGTCGAGGTGCGGCGTGTACATCGGCTTGTGCTTGCCGCGGAGGACACGGGCCACCTCGGTGGCCAAGCGGCCGAGCACCTGTCCCTCGGCGTCGATGATCCACCAGGCGCGATCCAACTCTGATGCCTTGGGGCTGTACGTACGCACACCGAAAGGATACGGGCTCACCGCCGGAAACGGCCCCCTGCGCAGGTCTGGGCGGACTTCGATCAGAGGTACGCGACCGACTCCAGGCATAGGCCGTGCGGCGGTGCCACACTCCCGGCGACGGCCCTGTCCCGGCTCAGCAGGATGCGTTCGATGTCGCCGGCAGCGCGGCGACCCCGTCCCACCTCCACGAGCGTTCCGACGATCGAACGCACCATCTGCCGGCAGAACGAGTTCGCCTCGATGTCGAACAGCACCAGTGCCGGCTCGAGCCGACTCCAACCGGCGCGCAGCACCCTCCTCACCGTCGGCGCCACCCGCACCTCGCCGTCGATGACCTGCGCAGCCCTGGAGCAGAAGGAGGCGAAGTCGTGCTCGCCGATGAGCAGCTCCGCGGCATCGCTCATGGCCGCCACGTCGAGTGGATCGGGGACGTGCCAGGCGTACCCGCGCCGGAACACGTCGGGCTCCGGCGCGTTCCAGATCGTGTAGCGGTACGCCCGGGCAAGCGCGGAGAAGCGAGCGTCGAAGTCGGCCGGCGCCGGCTCGGCACCCAGCACCACCACGTCGGGGCCGCACATGCGGTTGAGGCCGCTACGAAGGGACTCCAACCGCTCGGGGGCCGTGTCAGCCTCGGCCACCTCCAGGCTCACCACCTGGCCGCGGGCGTGCACTCCGGCGTCGGTGCGACCGGCGCAGGTCAACTGCACGGAATAGCCGAGCCGCCGTTCGAGGGCGCCGGCCAGAGCCCCCGCCACGGTGCGTACGCCGGGGTTCGGTGCGAAGCCGCGAAACTCCCCGCCGTCGTAGGAGACCAGGAGGCGCAGGCGGGCCACGCCGCGGGGGTCGCTAGACCAGTTCGATGCGGGCCATGGGGGCGTTGTCGCCGTAGCGGGGCCCGACCCGCAGGATCCGGGTGCAGCCGCCGGCACGGTTGGCGTAGCGCGGACCGATGTCCGAGATCAGCTTGTCGGCGATCTCCCGGTCGTTCAGGAACGCCACGATCTGCCGATGGTTGTGCAGGCCGCCCTTGCGCGCCTTTGTGATCAGCTTCTCGGCCACCGGCTGCATCGCCTTGGCCTTGGCCTCGGTCGTCACGATCGCCTCGGCCGCTACCAGGGACGCCACGAGATTCGCCAGCATCGACTTCTGGTGTGAGGCGCTGCCGCCGAGGCGACGGCCCTTGCGGGGTCGGCCGGGCATGACTGGCTCCTCAGTCTCCCGAAGCCAGGGCGAGACCCAACTCGTCGAGGCGGGCCGTCACCTCGTCCAGGGACTTCTCACCGAAGTTCGGGATCGCCAGCAGTTCCAGCGGCGTCCGCTCCAAGAGGGCGCCGACCGTCGTGACCTGCGCCCGCTTCAGGCAGTTCCGGGGCCGCTCGGAGAGTCCCAGGTCCTCGATGGGGCGCACCAGATCCGACGGCATCTCCGAGGTGGTCGTGGGATCCAGACCGTCCGGCAACGACACCTCGGCGAGGTTCTCCACGAGCTGCATCAGCCGCCGCAGGATGCCGCCCGCAGTTGCCATCGCCTCCGACGGCGTCACCGTTCCGTCGGTCTGCACGTCCACGACCAGTTCGTCCGCCGCCACATCCCCCTCCGCGTGGCTCGCTTCCACTTCGTAGAAGACGCGCCGCACCGGCGAGAAGAGGGCGTCCACGGGGATGTCGCCGATGGTGCCGCTCGTCGGCCGGCTCTCCGCGCCGCTGTAGCCGATCCCCTGCTCGACGGTGACGTCGGCGGCGAATCGCGCCCGGCTGTTGAGCGTTGCGACGTGCAGGTCGGGATTCAGCACCTCGACATCGGGGTTGACTCTGAAGTTCGCGCCCGTCACCTCCGCGGGACCCAGGACGTCGATGCGCAACTGCACCGGCTCGGGGCTGTGGCTGCGCAGCACCAGGTCCTTGAGGTTCAACACGATGTCGGAGATGTCCTCGACGACCCCCTGCAGGGTGTCGAACTCGTGCAGGGCCTCGTCGAAGCGGACGTGCGTCACCGCCGCGCCCGGAATCGACGAGAGCAGCGTGCGCCGCAGGGCGTTGCCGATCGTGTGGCCGAACCCGGGATCGAGCGGCCCGACGACAAACTTCTGGCGGCTGCCCTCGGCGGTGGCCGGAGAGACCGTGGGATGTTTGATCTCAAGCATGTGCATCCTCGCTCGAGCTACTTGCTGTAGAGCTCGACAATCAACTGCTCGCGAATCGGTACGTCGATCTGGTCGCGGCTGGGAACCGACACCACGTTGGCCGCCCAACCGTCTTCGACGACCTCCAGCCAGATCGGCGGTACCCGGTCCAGCACATCGACGTTCCATTGCAGGGTGGTGATTCCCCGCGACTTCTCCTTCACGGCGATCGCATCGCTCGCGGAGACTCGATAGCTGGGGATGCTGACCCGCCGTCCGTTCACCGACACGTGGCCGTGCAGCACGAACTGCCGGGCCTGGGGCCGCGTCGCCGCCCAGCCGGCCCGGTACACCACGTTGTCGAGTCGCAACTCGAGGTAGGTCAGCATGTTCTCGCCGGTCACGCCCGTGCGGCGGCTGGCCTCGGCGTAAAGGTTGCGGAACTGGCGCTCCGTGAGCCCGTAGGTGAAGCGGGCCTTCTGCTTCTCCTGGAGTTGGAGGAGGTACTCCGACGTGGTGGTGCGTCGCCGCGAGCGACCGTGCTCGCCGGGTGGGTACGGGCGCTTGTCAAGCGCCACCGTCTCGCCCTTGGTACCGAAGATGTTCGTCCCCAGCCGGCGTGACACGCGGGCCTTCGGTCCGGTGTAGCGGGACATCAGACGCGCCGCCTCTTCGGCGGCCGGCAGCCGTTGTGCGGCACCGGGGTGACGTCCTTGATCCCGGTGACCTCCAACCCCAGGTTCTGCAGCGAGCGGATCGCCGTCTCGCGGCCCGAGCCCGGACCGCGCACCTGCACGTCGACCTTGCGAACACCGAACTCCATGGCCCGGCGCGCCACCTCCTCTGCCGCCATCTGCGCGGCGTACGGGGTCGACTTGCGCGAACCCTTGAATCCCACGTTGCCCGCCGAGGCCCAGGCGACCACATTGCCGCGCAGGTCCGTGACCGTGATGATCGTGTTGTTGAAGGAACTCTTGATGTGCACGACGCCGTGCGCGATGTTCCTGCGCTCGCGCCGGCGTGGCCGTCGTGCCTGTCTCTCTGCCATAACCCCTCGGTGCGTCTCGTGAGCGGTGCGATGCCGCGCCCCTGGCGCGCCCGCCGGTCGTTGTGGTTGGGCGCCCCGATCGGCGCCCGAGCCACCTCTGCCTTACTTCCTCTTCATGACGGTCTTCTTACCCGCCACGGTCTTGCGCGGACCCTTGCGCGTCCGTGCGTTCGTGTGGGTGCGCTGGCCCCGGACCGGCAGGCCTCTGCGATGCCGGATCCCCTGGTAGCACCCGATCTCCAGCTTGCGGCTGATGTTCTGGCTGACCTGGCGGCGCAGATCACCCTCAACCTTGAGGTTGCGTTCGATATGGGCCCGGAGCCGGGCCACCTCCTGCTCGGTGAGGTCCTTGATCCGCACGTCGGGGCTGATGCCGACCGCCTCGCAGGTCTGCGCCGCGACCGTGGAGCCGATGCCGAAGATGTAGGTGAGCGACACCACGGCGCGCTTGTTGCGCGGGATGTCCACACCGGCGATCCGTGCCATGTCAGCCCTGCCTCTGGCGATGACGCGGGTTGCCGCAGATCACCCGCACGCGACCATGGCGGCGAATGACCCGGCACTTGTCGCACATGGCCTTCACGCTGGGGCGCACTTTCATCTCCGCATCCGTCTCGTCTCGTCGTCTGCCGGCCGCCGAGCGGGGCAAGCCTCCCGCCCGCTGCCGGCGTTGCTACTTGTACCGGTAAGTGATCCGCCCGCGCTGCAGGTCGTAGGGCGTGAACTCCACCTGCACACGGTCTCCCGGGAGGATACGGATGTAATGCATCCTCATCTTCCCGGAGATGTGCGCCAGCACTTGGTGGCCATTGTCGAACTCAACCCTGAACATGGCATTGGGGAGAGACTCGAGGACCTTCCCCTCCATGAGGATCGCGTCTTGCTTGGATTTCGCCAGAGCCCTACTCCCGCCTCGAACGCGACCGACTAGGTTACCGAGACAACCTCAGTGGCACCAACCCGCCGATCGCGGCGGCGAGCCGGTCGAACACCTCTTCCGGAGCCCCGGTTCCCTCGATTCTTTGCAACAGGCCCCGCCCGGCGAACCACTCCACCAGCGGCGCCGTCTGCGCCTCGTAGAGCTCCAGGCGGCGGGCGATGCCCGCGACGGTGTCGTCGTCGCGGCCGCGGGCCAGCATCCGCTCGGACACCTCGGCCACATCGACCTCCAGAAGCACCGCACCGGCGATCCCGTCGGGCACGGTCATCCCTGCGAGGGCCTCGGCCTGTGCCGGCGTCCGGGGAAAGCCGTCGAGCAGCACCGTGGCCCCGGATTCCAACAGCGGCACCAAGCGCTCCGCCACGACGTCGCACATCACGTCGTCAGGGACCAATTCGCCGGCGGTCATGATGGCCTCGGCCCGGCGACCCAGCGGGGTTCCCGATGTCGCCGCGTCGCGCAGCATGTCACCGGTGGAGACGTGTACGACCCCGTCGAAGTGCTGCTCCAGCAGGCCGCACTGCGTTCCCTTTCCCGAACCCTGGCGCCCGAGAACGACGATCACGCCGCTCATGTCAAGGAAGCCTCAGCGCCGCGGCGCCACACCAACCGGTCCGCGCCCGGGGCGGCCGCGCGGGTCTGGGTTCACTTGAGGAAACCTTGGTGGTTCAGGCGCAGCATCAACTGGCTCTCACTTAAGGAATCCTTCGTAGTTGCGCAGCATCAACTGGCTGTCGATCTGCTTCATGGTCTCGAGCGCCACGCCCACCGCGATCAGGATCGAGATTCCGGTGAAGCTGAAGATCCCTTGGGTGCTGGTGGGCACGATGTTTCCGATCACCACGGCCGGTGTCAGCGCGATGAGCGCCAGGAACAACGAGCCCGGCAGTGTGATGCGCGACAGGATGTGCGCCAGGTAGCGCTCGGTGGGCCGTCCCGGCCGGATGCCGGGCACGAAGCCGCCCTGCTTGCGGATGTTGTCGGCCTGCTTGACCGGGTCGAAGCTGATGGCCGTGTAGAAGTAGGCGAAGCCGATGATCAGCAGACCGAAGAAGACCAGGTAGAACGGGTCGTCGTAGCGCAGCAGGTGATCGTTCGTCCAGGTGCGGATCGCCTCGCCCCAGCCGCCCGAGGGCAGCACCACCACGATCAGCTGCGGCAGGTAAAGCACCGAGCTGGCGAAGATGATGGGGATCACGCCCGACTGGTTCACCTTCAGCGGGATGTAGGTGCTTCCCCCCGTGGTCATCCGGCGGCCGACGACGCGCTTGGCGAACTGCACCGGGATGCGGCGCTGGCCCTGCTCCACGAACACGATGAGCACGAGCAGCACGAGGTACATCGCCAGAACCTCGAAGACGCCCGGCCAGCCCGAGTTGCCCTTCACCAGCGAGAACTGGTTGGGCAACGAGCTGACCACCGCGGCGAAGATGATGATCGACATGCCGTTGCCGATGCCCTTCTGGGTGATCAACTCGCCCATCCACATCAGCAGGGCCGTCCCGGCGGTGAGCGTCAGCACGACCAGGCCAACCCGCGGGGCGGTGAAGTCCGGCAGGAGGTCGGGGATGCCGGTGCTGCCGGCCAGGCCGCCGCCCTGGTTGTGGAACAGGAAGGCGAACCCCGTGGACTGGATCAGGGCGATGCCGATCGTCAGGTACCGCGTCCACTGGTTGATCTTGCGTTGACCGACGGCCCCCTGCTGCTGCCACTGCTCGATACGCGGCACCACCACACCCATCACCTGCATGATGATCGACGCCGTGATGTAGGGGAATATCCCCAAGGAGAAGATGGCGAACTGCGTGAGCGCGCCGCCCGAGAAGAGCTGCAGGAAGTTCAGGATCCCGCCGTCCTCAGCCGCCTCCTGGAGAGGGCGGATGGCCTCCAGGTTGATGCCGGGTGCGGGGATGAACGCCCCCAGCCGGTACACCACGAGCATGCCGAGGGTGAAGAGGATCTTGCTGCGGAGATCCTCGATGCGGAAGATGTTGGCGATGTTCTGCAGGATCCGGCCCACGGAACTCTCCCTCCGGCGATCAGCGCCCGTCTAGCGGTTCGTCAGGGCGTTGCCCCGCGCCGGCGGCCGGCGGTCGCCCCATGGCTTGGGCAGGACTTCGATCGTCGCACCGGCGGCCTCCAGAGCGGCGCGGGCCGCCTCGGAGTAGGCGTGCGCCCGCACGGTGACGGGGCGGGTCAGCTCGCCGCGGGCGAGGACCTTGACGAGAGCCCCCTTGCTCACGAGCCCGCTGGCGTAGAGCGTCTCAGGGGTGACCTCGTCGAGTCCCGAGGCTTCGATCACGTCGAGGTTGACGGGCTGGTAGCTCACCCGGAACGGGTTGTTGAACCCGCGCAGCTTCGGAATCCGGCGCTGCAGTGGCATCTGACCGCCCTCGAAGCCGACCGGCACCTTGCCGCGCGCCCGCTGGCCCTTCGTCCCGCGTCCCGCGGTCTTGCCTCCCTTGCCCGCGATCCCCCGGCCCACCCGCCGGGGTTGCGTGCGGCTCCCAGGAGCACCCTTGAGGTCGTGGACCTTCACGATTCGGGCACCTCCTCCACTTCCACCAGATGGGACACCTTGGCCAGCATGCCGCGCACGTCGGGGCGATCGCTCAGGACCCGGGACTTGCCGATGCGCCCCAGGCCGAGAGCGCGCAGGGTGCCCCGCTGGGGGGGCTTGCGCCCGATGCCGGACCGGACCTGCGTCACACGCAACGCCACGTCATTCCTCCTCGGCACGCAGCGCCAGGCGCCGGTTCCGTTCGGTCTCGTTGTAGGCCGCCAGCAGGCCCGGGGGAACGAACTCGCTGGGGTCGAGGCCGCGCAGGCGCGCCACGTGGTCGGGGCGCATAAGCGACCGGAGGCCGGCGATCGTGGCCCGGGCGACGTTGATGTGGTTGGCGGATCCCAGTGACTTGCAGAGCACGTCCGCGATGCCAGCCTCCTCAAGAATGGCACGGGCCGCGCCGCCGGCGATGACCCCGGTCCCGGGCGCCGCCGGCTTGAGGAGAACCCTGCCTGCGCCCCATTCCCCGAGCACGGGGTGCACGATGGTCGTGCCGGCCAGAGGGACGGCGAACAACGAGTTGCGCGCCTCCTCGGTGCCCTTCTGGATGGCCAGCGGCACCTCCTTGGCCTTGCCGTACCCGAGCCCGACGTGTCCGGCGCCGTCACCGACGACCACGAGCGCCGAGAACGAGAACCGCCGGCCGCCCTTGACCACCTTGGCGACACGGTTGATGTGGATGACGCGGGAGTCCCGTAGCTGTACGCGCGAGGCCAGCGCGCCGGCGGCCGCCATCAGAGCCTCATCCCTGCTTCGCGGGCGGCGTCGGCGACAGCCGCCACGCGCCCGTGGTAGCGGTAGCCGCCACGATCGAACACCACCGTCGTGATGCCGGCGCCGGCAGCGCGCTCGGCGACGAGGCGCCCCACGGCCGCGGCGGCGCTCACGCCGGCGGCCTCGCTGCTGCGCAGATCGGGTTCCAGAGTGGAGGCGGCGACAAGGGTGCGCCCGCTGGCGTCGTCGATGATCTGCGCCGCCGTGTGGCGGTTGGAGCGGTAGACGGCCAGGCGCGGACGCTCGGCGGTGCCCACGATCTTCTTGCGCACCCTGCGATGGCGCCGGAGCCGGCCCCGCCGCCGTTCTGCGGACACGTTCGTCATTGGTCTGCTCCCTGGTGCGGTGCCGGGTTCACTTGGCGGCCTTGCCGGCCTTGCGGCGGACATACTCACCGGCGTAGCGGATGCCCTTGCCCTTGTACGGCTCGGGCTTGCGCAGCGCCCGGATCTGCGCGGCCACCTGCCCGACCGCCTGCTTGTCGATTCCGAGCACCCGGATGGCGGTTTGGGACGGTACCTCGAAGGTGATCCCTTCAGGTGCCTCCACCGCCACCGGGTGGCTGAATCCCAGCTGAAGTTCGAGCGTGCCGGGACCCTTGGCGGTGGCGCGGTAGCCGATGCCCACGATCTCCAGATCCTTGCGGTAGCCCTCGTGGACACCGATGACCATGTTGTTGAGGAGCGCCCGGGTCAAACCGTGCAGCGCACGCGACTCGCGCTCGTCATCGGCCCGGGCCACCAGCAGTGTCTCCCCCTCCTGCTGCACGGTGATCACCTCGGGCACGCGATGCTGCAGCGTGCCCCTGGGACCCTTGACGGTGACGTCGCCGCCGGCGATGGCGACCGACACCCCCGACGGGAGCGGGATGGGCGACTTGCCTACACGGGACACGGCACACCTACCACACGTAACAGAGGATCTCGCCGCCGATCCGGCGCCGGCGGGCCTCCTGGTCGGTCATGAGACCCTTGCTGGTCGACACCACCGCCACGCCGAGGCCACCCTGGACCCGCGGCACGCCATCGGCCTTCGTGTACACCCGCAGACCCGCCTTGGAGACCCGCCGCAGGCCGGAAATGACCCGCTCGCGGTCCGGCGAGTACTTCATGTCGATGGTCAGCGTGCGGCCGGGGCCGTCGCCGTCGCTCACCTCGTAGCCGCCGATGTACCCCTCGCGCCGCAGCACCTCGGCCAGGGCCTCCTTGAGCTTCGAGGACGGCATCCGCACCTCCTCGTGCATGGCCACGTTGGCGTTGCGGATCCGGGTCAGCATGTCGGCTATGGGATCTGTCATGGTCATTCTGCGACAACCCCCTACCAGCTCGCCTTGGTGAGACCGGGAATCTCCCCGGCGTGGGCGAGTTCACGCAGACAGACACGACACAGTCCAAAGCGCCGGTACACCGAACGTGGCCGCCCACACCGGCGGCAGCGGGTGTACGCCCGCACCCGGTACTTCGGCGTGCGGGCCTGCTTGTTGATCAGTGCCTTCTTTGCCATGTCGTCACTTTCGCCAGTTCGTGTGTCGGATCTTCCGGATGCCCGCGGATCGCTCAGCGGGGGTCCCGCCGGAGCGGGAAGCCGAAGGCCTCCAGCAAGGCCTGCCCTGATTCGTCGTCTGTCGCCGTCGTGACCAGGGTGATGTCCATGCCGCGGATGGTGTCGATCTTGTCGTAGTCGATCTCGGGAAAGATCAACTGCTCGGAGACGCCGAAGGAGTAGTTCCCGTTGCCGTCGAAGGAGTTGAGGGGCAGGCCGCGGAAATCGCGGATGCGCGGGATCGCCAGATTGATGAGCCGGTCGAAGAACTCCCACATGCGGTCGCCGCGCAGCGTCACCTTCACCCCGACCGCGTTCCCCTCACGCAGGCGGAAACCGGCGATGGAACGCTTCGCCCGGGTGGTCACCGGACGCTGCCCGGAAATGATGGTCATGTCGGCAATGGCACCTTCGAGCAGGCGGGCCTGGCGGGACGCCTCGCCGACACCCATGTTCAGAACGATCTTCTCCAGGCGGGGTACCTGCATCACGTTCTCGAGCCCGAGCGACTCCTGGATCCGCTCGCGCAACTCGTCCCGGTACAGCTGCTTCAGTCGCGGGGCCACCGCCGTGTCGCTCATGGGATGTCCGCCCCGGTGCGGCGACAGATGCGCACCTTGTCACCGTCGGGCGTGATCCGGTAGCCCACGCGGGTGGGCCTGCCGTCCTCGGGGCTGATGACCGCCACCCGGGAGATGGGAATCGGCATGTCCTTGTCGATGATCCCCCCCTGCATGACGCCGGCCTGGTTGGGCTTGCGGTGCTTGCGGACCACGTTGACGCCGTCCACGAGCAGGGTGCCCTTGGTCGGGAAGACGGCCGAGACGACCCCCTCCTTGCCCCGATCCTTGCCCGAGAGCACGACGACGCGGTCGCCCTTGCGGATCTTGGCCATCACAGCACCTCCGGAGCCAGCGACACGATCCGCATGAATCGCTTCTCGCGGAGTTCCCGGCCCACGGGACCGAAGATGCGGGTCCCCCGGGGCTGGTTGTTCTCGTCGAGCACGACCGCTGCGTTCTCGTCGAATCGGATATAGCTGCCGTCAGGGCGACGCTTCTCCTTGCGCGTGCGTACCACGACGCACCGCACCACGTCACCCTTCCGCACCTTGGCACCGGGAATGGCGTCCTTGACCGTCGCCACGAACACGTCGCCGATCGAGGCGTAGCGGCGCCGGGAGCCACCGAGCACCTTGATGCAGAGAACCTCGCGGGCGCCGGAGTTGTCCGCCACCCTGAGGCGCGTCTCCTGCTGGATCACCCCTGCCCCCTCTCAGCGCGCCCGCTCGAGGATCTGTACGAGCCGCCAACGCTTCTGCTTGGACAGCGGGCGGGTCTCGGCGATCCGGACACGGTCCCCGACGCGCAGGTCGTTCTCCTGGTCGTGGACGTACAGACGCTTGTGGCGCCGAACCGTCTTGTTGTAGCGCCGATGACGGACCTGCTCGGTGACGACCACGACTGCGGTTCTGTCCATGGACGCCGACGCCACGACCCCCTCACGGGTCTTGCGACGGTTGCGCTCCACGGACGCGGAGGTCTCAGCGGCGCGCGACGGCTCCGGCGCGTGGTCTGTCGACGGTGCTTGCTCAGCCATCGCGGCGGCGCCTCCTCTTGAACACCCGTGCGCCCTCCTCGGAGGAGTCCTCGGCGGCGCCGGGTTCGGTGGCCTCGACGGCCTGGTGAGCCATGGCCTCTTCGGCGGCGTCGATCTCCCGGGCGCGGAGCTCGGTCATGATGCGCGCAACCTGCCGGCGGGAGTGCGCCAGCAGGTTCATGTTGTCGAGCTGCCCCGTCACGAACTGGAAGCGCAGGTTCGTGGACTCGTCCTTCGCCTCGTCCAACATGCCCAGCAATTCGACGTCGCTCAGTCCGTTCAACGACTTGGATCGGGCCATGACTACACCGCCTGGTGGCGGGTCACGAAGCGGGCCCGCACGGGGAGCTTCTGGATGGCGCGCTCGATCGCCTCACGCGCCACGACGGGGTCGGAGTAGGAGAGCTCGAACAACACACGGCCGGGGCGCACCACCGCAACCCAGCGTTCGGGGTTTCCCTTTCCGGAACCCATCCGGGTCTCCGCCGGCTTCTGCGTGACCGGCTTGTCGGGGAAGACGTTGATCCACACCTTGCCGCCGCGGCGGACGTGGCGGGTCATGGCCACACGGGCGGCCTCGATCTGGGGCGCCGTGATCCAGCCCGGCTCGAGAGCCTGGATCCCGTAGTCGCCGAAACTGACCGTGGTCCCGCCCTTGGCGACACCCTTGGTACGGCCGCGATGGTGCTTGCGGTGTTTGACCTTCTTTGGCATCAACATGATCAGTCGGCATCCCCCGGTCGGAAGTGGGGCGTCTCGTGCTGCTCGCGGGAGGCGCGCTCGATCTCCTCCTCCTGCTCGAGGAGGCGCTCGAACTCGGCGTCGGCCTCGGCCACGAGCGGGCGCAGCTCCTCCAACTCGGTCGGGAACTCCTGCTCCTCGGTGCTGGTGGTCGGCGTCGAGGTGGTCCCTCGCCGGCGTGCGGCCGAGGACACCACCTTGCGCGAGCGGGCGGGGCCGGCGGTCTCGCCGACCGCCATGGCCGCCTCGCGGTTGATCCGCTCGTCGGTGTCGAGACGGTACGGGAGGATGTCACCCTTGTAGGTCCACACCTTCACGCCGATGCGGCCGTAGGTGGTGTGCGCCTCCCGGAATCCGTAGTCGATGTCTGCGCGCAGCGTGTGCAGAGGCACGCGGCCCTCGCGGTACCACTCGGTGCGTGCCATCTCCGAGCCGCCGAGCCGGCCGGAGCACTGCACCCGGATGCCCTGGGCGCCCGCCTTCTGGGCGTTCTGGACGGCGCGCTTCATGGCCCGGCGGAAGGCCACGCGGCCCGTCAACTGGTCCGCAATGCCCTGGGCGATGAGCGCGGCATCCAGCTCGGGCTGCTTGATCTCCTGCACATTGAGCTGTACCCGCTTGTTGCCGGTGATCTTGGCGAGGCCCGCCCGCAGGCGATCGGCCTCCGAGCCCTTGCGCCCGATCACGATGCCCGGGCGGGCGGTGTGCACGTCGATGCGCAGCCGGTCCCTCGTGCGCTCCACCTCGATGCGGCTGATGGCGGCGTGGGGCAGCTCCCCCATGAGATAGTCGCGGATCTTCCAGTCCTCGATCACGAAGTCCTGGTACTCCTGTCGGGTGGCGAACCACCGGGACTTCCAGTCGGTCGTGATTCCGAGACGGAACCCGTACGGATTGACCTTCTGACCCATCAGATCTCCTTGTCGCCGTCGGCGGAATCCGGCGCGGCGTCCTCTTCGGAGGATTCCTCCGAGATGGCGTCCTGCTCTTCGGCGGCCTCCTCGGCGGCAACCACCTCGTCCTCGTCGCCCGCTTCCCCCTCGGCCACCTCGTCGAGTTCGGCGGCGCGGCTGGCCTCCACGCGACGGCGCCGAACCTCCGCTGCGGCGCTGCCGGCCCGGCCGCGCTCGGCGCGGGCCTCACGCTCCTCAAGCGAGTAGCGCGCCAGCACGATCGTGATGTGGCAGGTCCGCTTCATGATCGGGGTGGCACGACCCCGCGCCCGCGGCCGCCAGCGCTTCAGGGTCGGCCCCTCGTCGGCATAGCAGACCGCCACGTAGAGCTCCTCGGCGGGCAGGTTCGAGTTGTGCTCCGCGTTGGCGACGGCCGAGTCCAGGCAGCGGGCGACGGTGCGGGCGATCCGCCGCTCGGAGAACTGCAGGATCTCATCGGCGCGCTCGCAGGACTCACCCCTGATCAGATCGAGGACGGCACGCGCTTTGGAGGCCGAACTGCGCACGTAGCGCGCAGACGCGCGCGCCGCCGGAGTCGCCACGTCGACCGCCATCAGCGCCTGGCTCCTCGCTCCTGGCCGGCGTGGAACCGGAACGTGCGCGTGGGGGCGAACTCGCCGAGCTTGTGGCCGACCATGGACTCGGTGATGTACACGGGCACGTGCTTGCGGCCGTCGTGCACCGCGATCGTGTGGCCGACCATGTCGGGGATGATCGTGGACCGGCGCGACCAGGTGCGGATGACCCGCCGCTCGCCGGAGTCGTTCAACTCGTCCACCTTGGCGAGGAGATGATGATCGACGAACGGGCCCTTCTTCAGGCTTCTGGGCATCGTGAGCCTCCTACCGCCGCCGCCCGCGGGTGCGCCTGCGGCGCACGATCATCTGCGACGACTGCTTCTTGGGGTTGCGCGTGCGCCCCTCCGGCTTCCCCCAGGGCGAGACAGGATGGCGCCCGCCGGAACTCTTCCCCTCGCCACCTCCGAGCGGGTGGTCCACCGGGTTCATTGCCACGCCGCGAGTCTGGGGACGCACGCCCTTGTGGCGGTTGCGCCCGGCCTTACCGATCTGCACCAACTCGTGCTCGGCGTTGCCGACGGCGCCGACGGTGGCGCGGCAGTCGATGGGGACCCGGCGCATCTCGGTGCTGGGCAGGCGCAGAGTGGCGAGGTTGCCCTCCTTGGCCACGAGCTGGAGGCGGGTGCCCGCCGCCCGGCCCATGCGCCCGCCGGCACCCGGCTTGAGTTCCACGTTGTGCACCACGGTGCCCACCGGGATGTACCGCAACGGCAGAGCGTTGCCCGGGCGGATCTCGACGCCGGTTCCCGACTCCAGCACATCCCCGACCGCTATGCCGTCGGGCGCCAGGATGTAGGTCTTCGCCCCGTCGTAGTAGTGCAGCAGCGCGATGCGGCAGGTCCGGTTGGGGTCGTACTCGATGGTCGCAACCTTCGCCGGGACGCCGTCCTTGTTCCGGTGGAAGTCGATGATCCGGTAGCGGCGCTTGTGGCCGCCACCGCGATGCCGCGCCGTCTTGCGGCCGGCGTTGTTGCGGCCGCCCGTGGAGGGGCGGGGGGCGAGCAGGGACTTCTCCGGCGTGCTGCGGGTGATCTCGGAGAAGTCGTGCGCCGTCTGGAAGCGGCGGCCCGGGCTGGTTGGCTTGCGGCGCCGGATGCTCATGACCTACACCTCGAAGAGTTCGATCGAGTCGCCCTCGGCGAGGGTGACCATCGCCCGCTTCGTGTCGGGTCGGCGCCCGTACGTGAGCCGGCGTCGGTTGCGAATGCGCTTGCCCTTGCGCCGCAGCGTGTTCACGTTCAACACCTGCACCTCGAATATCTCCTCGACGGCCTTGGCGATCTCGGGCTTGCTGCTCGACGGATGGACCTTGAAGGTGTAGACGTTCTGCTCCAGCAGCGAGAAGGCCTTCTCGCTGATCACCGGCTCGAGGATCACGTCGCGTGCATCCTTCACGGCTGGTTCACCTCCGCCAGGGCCGCACTGGTGAAGACGACCACGTCGCTGACCAGTACGTCGTAGGTGTTCAACTGGTCCACCGGCAGGGTGTGCACGCGGGGCAGGTTGCGGAAGCTCTTGAGCGCGGTGACGTCGTCACGCTCCAGTACCGCCAGAACTCGCCCGCCGGCACCGAGCGCCTCCAGCTTCCGGACGGCGGACTTCGTCGACGGAGCGTCGAAGCCCCAGTCGTCAACGACGATGATCTTCCCCTCCGCGGCGCGGTCCGACAGCGCCGAGCGCAGGGCCAGGCGCTTCATCTTCTTGGGCGTGGCCTGCGCGTAGCTGCGGGGCTGGGGGCCATGGGCGATGCCTCCGCCTCGCCACAGCGGCGAGCGGATGGAGCCGTGCCGGGCCCGGCCGGTGCCCTTCTGCCGCCACGGCTTGCCGCCGCCGCCGCGCACCTCCGAGCGGGTCTTGGTCTTGTGCGTGCCGCTGCGGCGAGCCGCCAGTTGCGCCGTCACGACCTGGTGCATGACCGCCACATTGGGTTCGATGCCGAAGACGTCGGAGGTGAGTTCGACCTTGCCGCGCTCGGAGCCGCTGACATCTCGGACGGGGACGGAGACCATGATCGGCTAGGCCTGCTTGATGGCGTTGCGGATGACGACCTGGCCGCCCCGGGGGCCGGGCACCGAGCCCCTGACCAGCAGCAGGTTGCGTTCGGCGTCGGCCTTGACCACCCGGAGGTTCAGGGTGGTCGTCCTGCGGGCACCGTGGTGGCCGGGCATCTTGCGGCCCTTGAAGATGCGCGACGGGGTGGCGCACTGGCCCACCGCACCCGGCGCCCGGTGAATCTTGTGGGCGCCGTGGCTGGCCTTCTGGCCGCTGAAGCCGTGACGCTTCATCACGCCGGTGAACCCCTTGCCCTTGCTGACGGCGGTCACGTCCACCAGTTCGCCGTCGGCGAGGATGTCCACGTTGATCTCCTGGCCCACGGCATAGTCGCTCACATCGTCGAGGCGGAGCTCCACCAGGCTGCGCCCCGGCTCGCTGCCGTGGCGTTCGAAGTGCCCGCGCTCGGGATTGTTCAGTTTGGCCGCGTCGGTGTAGCCCCACGTGACCTGCAGCGCCGAGTACCCGTCGACCTCGGGAGTCTTCAGCTGCACGACCCGGCACGGCTCGACGCGCAGGACCGTCACCGGGACGACGCGGTCGCTGTCGTCCCAGACCTGGGTCATGCCCACCTTCTCGCCGATGATCGCCTTCGTCGCCATGTCTGGGTGCTGTCGCTCCGTGGCTTCGTGTCGGGGCGCTCGTCGCCCTGACGCGAACGCTCCGCACGGGCCAACCCGGCGGAGCGATTCTCGGTTTGCTGCGTGGTTCCCGCCGCCTGCGCCGAGGGCGCGTCGCAGGCCTTCGCAGACGTCGATTGGATCCCGAAGATCGTTCTCCGGGAAGCGATGCACTATACCGGCGACGAGCCCCGATCCCACGCCCGCGCGGGAGCGGGACGGTCTGTGCGGTCAGGCCACCCGCTGAGGAATTGCGTCCCGGTGGCGGCCCGCGCCGCTCAGGTGAACGGGATGGGTGTCTGGACCCACCACGGGCGGTCGCTGGTGTGGATCTCCGTGACCCACTTCACCCACCACAGCCCGCGCCGCCCGGGGGCCACGAGGCGCGCCGGGAAACCGTGGCCACGCGACAGGGGCGTGCCGCCGACGGTGTGAGCCAAGATCATGTGGCCTGCGTCGCTGAGCGGGAAGCGCCGCGCGTAGCCGGTGGCCGAACGCACCTCGAGGCTGCGCCCGGAGATGTCCGGGCCCAGCAGCTCGGTCAGCGGCACGCCCTTCCACGTCTGGGTGCTGTACCAGCCGCTGGTGCAGTCCAGCGTGGCCTCCACGGTGCGGCCGTGGCCGATCAGTTCCTGGTAGCCGACGTCCCGGTTGACCGAGCCCCGCAGGCGCAAGACCCAGTCCTCCGGGTCGATTGTCGGGGGCGAGTCGTCGAGCCACTGCACCACCGGCATCCGGCGCGGCTCACCGGATCCGACCTCGTGAGAGCCCGTGAAGCGCCGCTCAGCGGCGAAGAACTGCTCGAAGCCGGTTCGGGCCAGCAGCGCGACGCCCGCCACGGCGAGCGCCTGCAGCGCCGTGCGGCGCGACAGGTCCACCGGGCGGATCCGTTGCGGCCGGCCCACCACGTGCCACACCGCCAGTGGCACCGCTGCGAAGGCGAAGATGAGGTGCAGACCCATGGCCGACCACACGCCGATCGCCTGCCAGAAACCGAGCGCATGCACGATTCCGGTGGCGAAGGCCCCCGTGACGAAGACGCCCAGGGCCATCGAGGCGTACCTGCTGGGACGGCGCCGACGGAGGCCTCGGCGCACGACGGGCACCTTCGGGCGCGCCAATACGAGCACGGTGAAACCCACGACACCGTGCATGATCACGATCCAGGCGGTCGAAGCGCCGCCGAGCAGGAACGCACTGGCCCCGGTCACCCACGCCAGCACCAGCATCACGAGCAGAGCCAGGTTGGTCTTCCGGCTACGGGTACCCGCCCGCTCGGGTGCGGGCAGCCTGGGGCGAGACCATCGGCGAACTGGCCGTTCAGCGGCGGGCCGGTCTACTGCGGGCACTCACCATCGAGAATACCGACCGCCCCGAGGCTCGGGGCCGCGACGAGTGGGCGACCCCGGCGCCCAGCGCGTACCGTTGACGAACCCGAACCAGACCGAGCACCGAAGCACCCGAGGAGGCACCGTGCGCGCCATCCAGATCTCCGAGAACGGCGGTCCTGAGGTTCTGTCCCTCACCGAGATGCCCGAGCCCGCTCCCGCTGCCGGCCAGATCGTCGCCGACGTCGCCGCCGCCGGAGTCAACTTCGTGGACACCTATCAGCGAATCGGCCTGTACCCGATCGCAGTGCCGTACACCGCTGGACTGGAAGGGGCCGGGGTGGTGACCGCCGTCGGAGATGGTGTCACCGACATCGCGGTCGGCGACCGGGTGGCGTGGTGCGGCGGGCAGGGCTCCTACGCAGAGTGTTGCGCGCTGGACGCCGCCGGTGTGGTGCCCGTGCCCGAAGGCATCTCACTCGACACCGCTGCGGCCGCCATGCTGCAGGGGCTCACCGCGCACTACCTGGTCGTCGACACATTCCCGCTGGAGCCGGGCCACCGCTGCCTGATCCATGCCGGGGCGGGTGGGACGGGACTGCTGCTGATCCAGATGGCCAAGCGTCTCGGCGCCGAGGTGTTCACCACCGTCGGCACCCCCGCCAAGGGTGAGCTTGCAGCCGGGGCGGGTGCCGACCACGTGATTCTGTACAACGACGTGGACTTCGCCGAGGCGATCGTCGACATCGCCGGACCGCGCCCGCTTGACGTGGTTTACGACGGCGTCGGGGCGTCCGTCTTCGACGCCAGCCTGGGGCTGCTGCGGCGCCGCGGCACGATGGCCACTTTCGGCAACGCCTCGGGGCCGGTGCCGCCGGTCGCCCCGCTGCGGCTCTCCCAGGAGGGCTCGCTGTTCCTCACCCGTCCCACACTCTGGGACCACGTCGCCGAGCGCGCCGACCTGCTCGCCCGCTCCGGAGACCTGTTCGACTGGATCGGCGAGGGCATGGACGTCCGCATCGGTCTGGAGCTCCCCCTCGCCGAGGCCGCCGAGGCACACCGCCGCCTCGAGGGCCGCGCCACCACCGGAAAGATCCTGTTGCGCCCCTGACCCCCACCGGCGGCCGGTTCCTCGAGGCCGCCTCTTTCGTCAGGAGATCGCGCCCCTGACCAGCCGGCCACGCCAGGGGCGTAGTCTCCGCCCCGGTGGCTTCGAGACGTGGGCGCGGCCTGGTGCCGCAGCGGCCCATCGTGCGGATCGTCCTGCTGCTGGCCGTGGCAGGCATGGCAAGCGGGATTGCAGGCGCCGTGTTCACCGGAGGGGAGACAGCAGCACGGGATCCCGCGGCCACGCGAACTGCTCCCGGCGAGGCTCCGCCAGCTGCAGAGCCGACAGTCAGCGAGCCCCCGGTACCCCAGCCGGTGACGGCTCCCGTCGAACCACCCGCACCCCAGCCCGAAGCCGCTCCCGTCGAACCACCCGCAGTCGAGCAGACCCCCGTCGCACCTCCTCCACCGGAGGCCGCGGCCGAGTTGATCGAACAGCTGCGGCCGCTGGTGGCCGCGCCGGACCCGAACGTCCCGGACTACGACCGCGACCACTTCGCGGGCTGGCTGGACGCCGACGGCGACTGCGTGAACACCCGCCACGAGATCCTGCAGTCCGAGGCGGTTGGTTTCTCAATGAACGCCGAGGGCTGCGCCGTGGATTCGGGAGAGTGGTTCGATCCCTACACGGACCGGACGTTCACCGATCCGCGCGATCTCGACGTGGACCATGTCGTGGCGCTGGCAGACGCATGGGTTTCGGGCGCCTGGGCCTGGGCCGACGAGTTGCTGGACCGCTTCAGCAATGACCTCGGCAACCTCAACGCCATCGCCGCGGGCGAGAATCGCTCGAAGTCCGCCCGGGGGCCCGCCGACTACAGCCCCACGGCGCCTGCGGCTCGCTGCGAGTACCTCGTGCAGTACGCCACGGTGAAGATCCGCTGGGAACTCTCGATCACCCCGCGCGACTTCGAGGTGGTGGCGGCCGGGCTGGCGGGCTGCGACGTGGGCAGGATCCCGGACGCGCCAGCGGAATCATCCGAGCCGCCTCCCACCACGACTGCCGCGGCGCCCGAACCGGATTGCCATCCGGCTTACGAGCCGTGCCTGCCGAACCTTCCCGGCGACGTCTTGAACTGCGGCGACCTGCGCTCGGATCAGAAGCCGGTCACCGTCCTGGTACCGGGCGACGATCCCTACCGGCTGGACCGGGACCGCGACGGGAGGGGCTGCACAAGTTGACTCCGCGGCCCGGGTGATCCGCCGAACCGTTGCCGCGCTGACGGGAGTGTAGTTAGGCGCTCTGGAGAGCAAATCGCGCTGGACCCGCGGCCGACGAGTCCGTCACTCCGTCACCGAGCGAACGAGAACACAACGTTGCCCAGGCTGGCCTCAGCATTGGCCGGCCCGCCGATGTTCCGCACGATCGTCATGCGCGAGGAGCCGCAGTCGCCGAAGTCGTCGCAGTCGATGTTGCCGGTCAGGCCTCTGTACCCCGTCACACCGTTTAGATAGTCGCGCACGCCTTGACGATCGACGACAAGAGTTCGACCGTCGAGGTACGAGGCCGCCATGATTGCGTCGAGCAGCAGCGTCGTGGCGTCGTAGCCGTGCGCCCAGAACGGTGACGACGGAGGCTCACCGTAGCGCGACCGGTAGGTGGCCAAGAAGTCGCCGGCCGAGGTCCCCGTGCTCTCGTTCCTGTTGCTGCCGACACGCGTGTCGGGAGCCGAGAAGTACATGCCCGTGGTCTGGGGGAGCGAGACGAAGGCGGGATAGAGCAGGCCGTCGGCGGCCAGGAGCAACGTGCCCTCCAGCCCCCGCACTGCCGGCACTTGGGCGGCGATGTAGGCGCCGGCGGGCTCGAAGATCGGGAAGAACAGCGCGCCGGGCCTGCCCGAGGCGATACCGGTCAGCACCGGGACCACATTTGTGCCATCGGGGTCGACCTCGGCGAAACTCGTGACAGTGCCACCCCCGCGCTCGAAGGCGTCGACGAACGCCTGGGCGATTCCAGTTGTGTAGCCGTCGCCGTCGTGGATTGCCGCCGCCCTGCGGACACCCAGTTCGCGCAGCACGAACTCGGCCATGGCCACACCTTGGTAGAAGTCGTTGTCAGCAGTGCGGTAGTAGCCGACGCTGTGCCACGTTCCGGCGTTGCCGGCCAGGTCCGATGTCAGCGCCGGCGCCGTGTTGGCGCCCGAGATCAGCACCATGCCCGCCGCGGTGAGCAGCGGCGCAGCGGCCAGTGTGGCTCCCGAACAGGAAGTGCCGATCACACCGACCACGTCATTGTCGGCGACGATGGCCTGCGCTCCGGCCTCCGCTCCCCGGTAGGAGCACCGAGAATCGAGTCCAGCACCCATGTCCACATCGAACCCGCGGATCGGACCGTAGTCCTCGATCGCGAGCATGACGCTGCGCTCTATCGGCAGGCCGCGGAACGCCATGTCGCCCGACACGGAATTGAGCGAGCGAATCTGGATCTCTTGACCCGGCGCGATCCTGACGACGCCCAACGACCCGTCCCCAGGTGGCGTGACCGTCGTGCGGCGCGGAGGAGCCGTATCAAGTGGCGCCGTCGCGTCGCCGACGGTGTACCACGACGCGAACAGCCAGCGGCCGACGGCGGCCGTGCGGTAGGGGAAGTTGCGCGCCCGCGGAAGCCACTGCCGGTCGGCACCGACCTGCAGGGCGAACTCCACCTTGCCGTTGGCGAGTTTGCGCGCTCTGATCCGCACGTCATTGCCGTCGCTCATGCCGAACGGCGAGGACCGGAGCCAGCGGTCGACCTCGACGGTGGCGTAAGGGAAGAACCGGAGACGCGGCAACCACAGGTCACCGCCGGCCACCCGGAGTCCGAATTCGACGTTGCCGTTGGAAAGCTTGCGGGCCGCGATGCGTACGCTCAAGGGCGCCTCCGCGGTGTCGCCGACCGTCTGAGCCCCCGCGCTACCGGTCCCGACCGCGGCGACGACCGAGCCCAGCAGGCTGACCAGCAAGACCGCGGCGACGAGTTGCCGGCGGGCGATCATCGACATTCGAGACTCCTAAGGGTCTACGCCAACCGGCAGATTGTCGCGCAGCCGTGTGTGAGTTCACTCAGAAGCGGCCGCGAATGTGCAGACGCTGCCTGGCACTATAGGCCACACTACAGAAGTATACGAACGCTGGATATCTCGCCGGGCCAGAGCAAAGGTCCCTGCCGCGGCGGCGCGGCACCGCTAGCGGCCGAAGTCGAAGGTGCTGATCTCGACGAGTTGCTCGGCGACGAGTTCGACCGCCGCCTCGAAGAGATCCTTGCCTGCCTCGGCTGTGGCGCCGGTGGGGTCGCCGATGTGGCCGTCGGGGCCGAAGTCGTTGGACAGCCAGCCGAACGTGGTCAGCCCGCCGAAGCGCACGTGGGTCTGCTGCGCCAGCCCCTCGGGCACCTGCCGGACCGCGCGGTCCATGTGCACCAACTCCGGACGCAGGTGCAGCATGACGGAGGTCTCGTCGTGGCCGCCGTGGATACCCATGCCCAGTTCGCTGGCAGTGCTGGGGCGTCCCCCGTGGTCGGGCGGCACGAACGGATGCACGAGAAATGTGCGCAGGCCGAAGCGGCGACGCAGCTCCCGGCAGGCCACATTGAGCAGCGCGCTGTTGCCCCCGTGGCCGTTGAGGAAGACCAGCCGCTCGGCGCCGGTGGCGGCCACCGAGCGACCGACGTCGTTGGCCACCGCCAGCAGGGTCTCGCTGGACAGCCACAACGATCCGGGCGACCAGGAGTGCTCATCGGACTTCGAGATCGACAGAGTTGGCAGCAACCAGGCGTCGGCCTCCTCGCCGCACTCTGCCACCGCCGCCCGTGCCGCCTCATCGGCGACCACGTGATCCACCGACAGCGGCAGGTGTGGCCCATGCTGCTCGACGGCGCCGATCGGCCACACCAGCGTTGACCCCGGGCCGATCCGCTCGGCGATCTCCGGAGCGGTCAGGTTCTCCAGCCGCCGCGGCTCGCTCGGATCCGCATGGGTGCCCATGCCGCCACGCTACCGGCGCGTGCGGGGTCGGCCGCCTTGGACCTCGGTTCGCTTGCGAAACGCTGGCACAGATGTCATAATGCTGTCATGGCTGTGCAGATCACGATCCGGGATGTCCCCGAGGAGGTCCGCGACGAACTCGCCGCCCGCGCCGCGGCACAGCGCCGGTCGATGCAGGAGTACCTCCGCGGCGAGTTGGAGCGGATCGCGGCTCGCCCGTCGCTGGACACGTGGCTCCGGGAGGTTCAGTACCGGAAAGCGGCAACCGGCACCCACGTGGGGGCCTCGGAGATCCTGCAAGCGCGCGACGCCGACCGGACGTGACGGCGGTCGTCGACGCCTCGGTGCTCGTGGCGGCTCTTGTCGACACGGAGACTGATGGGCGCTGGGCCACCGCGGCGATGTCCGAGCACCGCCCTCTGGTTGCTCCCGAACTCGGACCGGCGGAGGCCACCAACATCCTGCGGCGGCTGGAAGCGAGCCGACAAATCTCGGCGCCGGAAGCCGCCGCGGCCCATCGCGACCTGCTCCGCCTGGACATGGACTGCCATCCCTTCGCACCGTTCGCCGAGCGCGTCTGGGCGCTTCGGACCAACTTCACGTGCTACGACGCCTGGTATGTGGCACTGGCAGAGACGCTGGCCGTCCCCCTGCTGACATTGGACCGCCGCATAGCCCGGGCCGGTGGGACAGACTGTGAGGTCATCGTTCCTCCGCCGCCCTAGTCCCCAGCCGCAGTGCCGATCGTGGCGGGACGGTCTTCGGGAACTCAGAACCGGGGGCTTGATCGAGGCTTTGCGGCGCAGTCGCCGATCGAGTGCGGCTCAGAACGACCGGGTGACGACCGAGGCGACGTTGCGGCCCGAGGCGCCCCAGACGCCCGCGCCGGGGAACGTGGCGGCGCCGGCGCAGAACAGGCCACCGATCGGCGTGGTGTAGCGCGTGAGGTGGCGCGGGCGACCCAGCAGCGCCGACAGCGGCGACCCCGAGAACGAGGCGGCGTGGCCGCGGGGCATGCTGAACTGCTCCTCGTAGGACGGTGGGGTCATAGCTCGCCAGTCCACGACGGTCTCGGCGAAACCGGGCCGCACAATCTCGCCGTAGGTCTCCAACCAGCGCGCCGGCTCACCGCTTCCGGGCCAGCCCCCCGCCAGGGCGTAGGGCGTGTACAGGACCTCGAGGCTGAACACCTCGCCGCCGCCGGACGGGCGCATCGTGTGATCCAGAACCGATGGCACATTGGCGTAGAAGACAGGGCGCTTCCCGACGCGCCCGTCAGCCGAGGCCGCCAGCGCCTCCGCCAGGGCATCCAGCCCGGGCAGCACGAACGTGGTGGGGACCAGCGCCTCGTCAGCCCCGACCCCGTCCGGCGCCTCGCTGTAGATCGGCGGCTCGGCCAGCACGGCGTCGAGCTTCGACTCGTATCCGTCCTTGCGCCCCGGCTCCCAGCGTCTCGTGAAGCTCTCGGGCAGGGACGACCCTTCGAGTGCCACCGCCCCCGGATCGCAGGCCACGACGACGGCGGCGGACTCCACGACCTCACCACCGGCGAGGCGGACACCCGCCACGCGGCCGCCCGATGCGCGGCGACCGCCGTCCACCAGCACGCTCTCCACCCGGGTGCCGCAGCGCACCTGGCCACCGGCGGCTTCGAAACTGCGCCGGACCGCATCGGTTAGCGCGCCGCTGCCGCCGACGGGCCGACCCATCTGCACCAGGTGGCGGACGGCGTAGCCCAGCGCCCCCAGCCCGGTGCCCGGCGTCGAGCCGTCGAGACCCCACACCACCGGGCCCGTGGCCAGCGCGGGCACCATCAGCGCCTCGTGGCCGAAGAAGTCCGCCAGCAGCGACTGCGCCGACTGTCGCGACCACCTCCACAGGCGGCGGGCCGCCGTCGAACGGCGCCGCAGCACGCTCCCAAGGACGCCGGGGCCCGGTGGCTGCTGGGCGAGTTCCACGAGCAGCTCGGCCACGGGCAGCGCGGCGCGGACGAAACGGCGGTAGCCGTCGACCTCGTCGGGATAGGTTCGCCGCAGCCCGTCGAGCGTGGTGTCCAGGTCGTGCCAGGCCGTCCAGGTGGCATGACCGTCCCAGAACCGGCTGATGCCCACAGGCTCAACGTCGAGGTATTGGAGACCGAAGTCGGCCAGATCGAGTTCGTCGGCGATCGGCATGGCCCGGACCAGCACATGGTCGCAGTTGCAGATGTTGACCCGGGCCCCGACCGCCTCGACCGTGGAGGCACAGCCCCCCACGGTGTCCCGGGCCTCGAGCAGCAGCGTCTGCAGACCCGCTCGAGCCAGGTAGGCCGCCGCGATCAGCCCGTTGTGGCCAGCCCCGAGGACGGCGACATCTGCGGGCCCGTTCAACGACATCACTCGGAGTCTCCCAGACGGTCGGCCACCATGGAGCGGAGGCGCTCGGCGAGCACCGGCGCCTCGGCGGTCTGCAACTCGCCGTCACGAACCACGACCCGGCCCGCTACGACGACATGACGAGGCCGCCGGCCCGGATTGGCCCAGAGCAGGCCCGCCAGCGGATCGCCGACGCCTGCATCGGCCACGCCGGTCACGTCGAAGCAGCACAGGTCCGCGGCGGCGCCCTCCTCGAGGTGGCCGAGTTCGGGCCGCCCGAGCCCGGCCGCCGATCCGGTGGTGGCCATGGCGAGAATCTCCCGTGCCGTCGGCGGCCGCGCCGTCAGACCCCCCACCTGCAGGGCGAGCCGAGCGTCGGCCAGCAAGTTTCCGGCGTCGTTGCTTCCGCCGCCGCTTGTGCCGAGGCCGACGTGGACGCCGGCGTCCAGCAGGGCTCCCACCTCCGCTACACCCCAGCCCATCGGCACGTCGCAACCAGGGGCATGCGTGGCGTGGGCGCCCGAGGCGGCAAAGAGGTCCCGCTCGGCATCGGTGATCTCGCAGAGATGCGCCACGGTCACGTCATCGGCCAGCCAACCCCACTCGTCCAGGAGATCAAGGGGGCGGCGACCCCAGCGCGCCGCGGCCCGCTCGGTGTCCACCTGCTCGTTGGCCTGGGTGCGGCGGCGGAGACCATGTCGGACCGCCACCTCGGCCAGCGCTGCGAACGTCTCGGGCCCGTCGGAGTGCACACCCGCCGGCCCGCAGGCGATCTGGAGCATCCCGTAGGGCTCCCCGGCCCCGTATCGGGTCACGAGCGACTCGACCGAGGCCGCCGCCTGCGGGTCATCACCCGCAGTGCCCCGCACGAATACGAGGCGGGAACCCAACCTCTCGGCGGCGTCGATGGTGGCTGCGGCCAACTCGGCGGGGTCCTGATCGGCGGGCCACGTGAGGTGATGGTCGGCCACGGTGGTCACCCCGGCCAGCAACCCCTCGGCGACGCCGACCGCGGCCGCGGCCTCGGCCAGATCCGGGTCGACGCCGGCGCGCCGGTAGTAGCCGCCCATGGTTGCGAGCCAGCGGTCCATGCGCACGTGGCGGGTGCCCTCCAGCGTCCGGAAGGCGGACTGAAGCAGATGGTGGTGGGCGTTGACGAGTCCCGGCACGATGACGCACCCCGAGGCGTCGAGCGCCTCGCGCCCCGCCGGACCCTCCAGCGACGGTTGGCTCGTGGCGCCGCTCCCGACGGCCACGACTATTCCGTCCCGGCACAGCAACTCGGCCCCGGCCAACTCGCGGCGCCCCGTCCAGACCAATTCGGCGCCGCGCACCACCAACTCCATGCGGCGATGGTAACGGCCGGCCATTGGCCGGTCGGCGCTCAGTGCGCGCCGTGCAGGCGGGCGGCGCGGCGGGCGAGTTCCCGGTGCGCCGCCGCCAGGTCCAGGCCCAGCGGTTCACCGTCGGCCACCGTGTGCCGGCCGCCGACGAAGAGGTGCCGCACCCGCCGGTCGGGGCCGAGCACCAGCGCCGTGACAGGATCGGCGATGTCTGCCAGGTCGTCACCGGGCCACACGGCGAGATCGGCGGCCATGCCCACCTCGAGCCGCCCCAGATCGGCGCCGCGCCCCAGGCAGGCGGCTCCGTCGGCGGAGGCCATCTCCAGCACGTCGGTCGGCATGAGCGCATCGGCCCGAGCCTCGCGCTGGCGCGCCGTGTAGAGCGCCTGGCGCAGCTCGGGGAACAGGCCGCCGACCTCGTTGGAGGCCACGCCGTCCACGCCGAGTCCCACCGGAGATCCGGCGGCGCGCAGCCCGACGACCGGGCACATCCCCGCCGCGAGCCGCGCATTGCTGGACGGGCAGTGGGCAACTCCCACGCCGGCGGCACCGAGGCGGACCAGCTCCGCGTCGTCGAGGTGGATGCCGTGGGCCAACCACACGTCGTCGCCCATCCAACCCCAGCCCTCCAGCACCTCGACGGGCCGGCGCCCGAACCGGGCAAGGCAGTGCTGCTGCTCCTCCAGTGTCTCGACGAGGTGGGTGTGCAGGCGCAGTCCAAGGCGGCGAGCCAGCTCCGCGGCCTCGACCATCAACTCGGTGCTGACCGAGAAGGGGCTGCACGGGGCGACGGTGATCGACACCCACTCGCCGTCGTGGTACTGCGCCGCGAGGCGTTCGGTGGAGGCCCCGATGTCATCGCGGTTCTCCACCAGATGGTCCGGCGGCAACCCGCCGTCGCTCTCCCCGAGATCCATGGACCCGCGGGAAAGCGCCAAGCGCACACCCACCAGTCCCGCAGCCTCCACGATGGCGTCGAACACGCTGTCGTCGCCACGGGGCACCACGTAATGGTGGTCGAAGACCGTCGTTGCGCCACTGAGGGCCAGTTCGGCCAGCCCGACTTGGGCTGCCGCTCCCACGTCTTCGGCATCCAGCATCCCCCAGACGGGGTACAGGGCCACCAGCCACCTGAAGAGATCGCATCCGTCGGCGCGGCCGCGCGTCATCCACTGGTAGAGGTGGTGGTGGGTGTTGACGAAGCCCGCGGTGATGATGTCGCCGTCGCAGCGGACCACCCTGTCGCCGGCCTCGGCGGGCACATCGCCGACGGCGACGATGCGGCCGCCCTCCAACGCCACGTCGCCGGGGTGGCGTGCGCCCCGCAGCACGACCCGCCCGGGGTCCGGAGTGCCGTTCATCGGCCCATCATGGCATCGCCGGCCCGCCCGGACCTGCCGCGACCCCGGTAGGGCGGGGGCGGCGGGGGGCCGATTTGCGACGCCTCTGAGATTGCCGAGCCCTCGCTCGGCAATCGAATCGAAGGAGCAGACGGCACCCCCGATGACACCGCCCGGACCGCCGCAAACCCCCGAGGGCGGGGGCGGCGGATTGTGGCCAGCGGCCTGCTCAGACGCCTCCGCCCCCCATGGCCGCATGAGGGTGGTTCTCGATGAGGCCGGCAGAGGTGACCTGCACGAACGCGGCGTTGCGCCGGAACTCCTCGAGATCGGTGGCGTCGAGATAGCTCATGGCGCTCTTGACGCCACCGAGCAGTTGGTGCAGCACCTTGGAGACCTCACCCTGGTAGGGGACGAGACCTTCCACACCCTCGGGGGCACGGTGCTCGAAGTACTCGTCGTCCAGCTCGTCGCCGTGGCGTTCCGCCCGGCTCTCCACGGCCTCCCGCGAAGCCATACCCCGGATGCGCTTGACGAGCCCCTTGGCCGAGTGCTCCACCTCGCCGGGACTCTCCTTCGTGCCGGCGAACAGGCTGCCGATCATGACGGTGTCGGCACCAGCGGCGAGGGCCTTGGCGATGTCGCCGGAGGTTCGGATACCACCGTCGGCGATGATCGGCACCCCGGCGGCACCCTTGACCGCATCGTCGATTGCGGTGAGCTGCGGCACCCCCACTCCCGCCACCAGCCGGGTCGTGCACACACCGCCGGGGCCGACCCCCACCTTGATGGCGTCGGCACCTGCGGCGGCCAGGTCGGCGGCGCCGGCAGCCGTGGCGACGTTGCCGGCCACCAACTCGACGTCCCCGAAGGCGTCCTTGAGGCGCTTCACTCCGTCGATGGCGTGAGTGGCGTGACCGTGGGCGATGTCCAGCACAAGCACGTCGGCGCCCGCGGCGACACAGCTCTTGGCGCGCTCGAGCATGTCGTGGTCGGTGCCGACGGCTACGCCGACCGGCAGATCCGCGCCTGCCAGCTTGACCTTCTCCACCTCGAGGGCATGCGCGAACGTCGGCAGGAAGCGGTGAATGATGCCGATTCCGCCGAGACGCGCCAGCGCGATCGCCATCTCGGACTCGCAAACAGTGTCCATGTTGGCCGCCACGACGGGCAGGTCCAGTTCGATGCCTGCCGAGAGCCGTGTCTTCAGGCTGACCTGGCGCCGCGAGCGCACTCGCGACCGGCGGGGCACCAACAACACGTCGTCGTAGGTCAATCCTGTGCGCACGTCGTCCAGCGGCATGCGGGAACCTCCACAACTGCGGTCCGGGGCTTCAGCGTATGGGCCGGCGCGCCCCCGATCGCACCGGCGAGCAGACGCCTCAGTCTGCCACAGCGCCGGAGCGGTCCGAGAGCTCCGACGATCCGACCCGGCCGAGAAGATGGTCCGCGGCGGCACGCAGTGCTGCTGCGGCCGGCGTGTCGGGGAGATCGGTGAGCGCCGCTGCGGCGCGGTCCGCCCAGACCGATGCCGCGGCGTACGCCTCGGTGATCCCCGATCCCGAGCGAATGATCCGCCGCGCCAGGGCTGCGTCGGCCGGGCTCAGACGCGGACCGAGGATCGAACGCAACTGCTCGCCTGCCGGGGATTGGACGGCGAGCAGGACCGGCAACGTGTAGTTGCCCTCCCTCAGATCATGGCCCGCCGGCTTGCCGAGCATGTCCTCGGTGGAGATCACGTCCAGGATGTCGTCCACGATCTGGAAGGCCATCCCGTAGCTGTGCCCGAAGTCCGCCAGCGCTTCGGTGAGCGCCGGGGGCAGTCCGGCCACGATCGCCCCGACCCTGCACGAGGCGGCGAGGAGCGAAGCCGTCTTGCCGGTGATCGACAACTCGTAGTCCCGCACCGTCCGGTCGCAGTTGTAGGCGTCGTGGTACTCGCGGATCTGGCCCTCGCAGAGCCTCCCGATGGTGGCGGCGAGAAGCCCCGCCACGTCGGTGCCAAGGTCGGCGGAGATCTGGCTGGCTCGGGCCAGAAGGAAGTCACCGGCCAGGATCGCCGTGGCGTTACCCCAAGTGGCGTTGACGCTCGCCACGTTGCGGCGGGTGGTGGCGCCGTCGATCACGTCGTCGTGGTACAGCGAGCCCATGTGGACCAGCTCAACCGCCACGGCACCGGCGACGACGTCGTCGGAGCAGCTCCGGCCCTGCGGATCGGCGATTCCCGCGGCGGCGATCGTCAGGCCGGGCCGGATGCGCTTGCCTCCGGCGCCGATGAGGTGGCGCGCCACCGTCGACAGGAATTCCAGGTCGGAGCGGACCTCGGCGCGAAGGCGCTCCTCCACGCGATCCAGATCCGCGCTCAGGCTCGGAAGGACGAAGACCGGGTCGGTCGTTACCACGCTGCGAGGATAAGCCGGGATACCCCGCGACAGGCCTCACCTGTACACTTGGAATGACTGCGGTGGCCGCGTTGTTGGGTCTCGCGAACCAACACCGCGCCGACGCGTCGCCAGGAGGATTGATGTTCGAGAGATTCACAGACCGTGCTCGCCGGGTGGTCGTGCTGGCCCAGGAGGAGGCGCGGCTGCTGAACCACAACTACATCGGCACCGAGCACATCCTGCTGGGGCTGATCCATGAGGGCGAGGGCGTGGCGGCGCGGGCTCTGGAGTCGCTGGGCATCTCTCTCGAGCGGGTACGTGAGCAGGTTGAGGAGATCATCGGCAAGGGCGGCACCCTGCCGAGCGGCCACATCCCGTTCACGCCGCGGGCCAAGAAGGTTCTGGAACTCTCGCTCCGCGAGGCCCTGCAACTGGGCCACAACTACATCGGCACCGAGCACATCCTGCTGGGGCTGATCCGCGAGGGTGAGGGGGTCGCCGCCCAGGTGCTGTCCAAGCTGGGGGCCGACCTGGCCAAGGTTCGCCAGCACGTGATCCAGTTGCTGTCGGGTTACGGCAGCAGTGGCGAGCGCGCGGAGAAGGCCTCGGCAGGTGGCGGGCGCGGCAAGTCGTCGGGCACCTCGCACGTCCTGGACCAGTTCGGCCGTAATCTCACCCAACTGGCGAAGGACAACAAGCTCGACCCGGTGGTGGGGCGCCTGCGCGAGACCGAACGGGTCATGCAGGTTCTGTCGCGGCGCACCAAGAACAACCCGGTGCTGATCGGCGAACCGGGCGTCGGCAAGACCGCCATCGTGGAGGGCCTCGCCCAACGCATCGCGGCCGACAACGTCCCCGGCACCATCGAGAACAAGCAGCTGTACACGCTCGATCTCGGCGCCCTCGTGGCAGGCAGCCGTTACCGGGGCGACTTCGAAGAGCGCCTCAAGAAGGTCCTCAAGGAGATCAAGGGCCGCGGCGACATCATCCTGTTCATCGACGAGCTCCACACCCTGGTGGGCGCAGGGGCGGCCGAGGGCGCCATCGACGCGGCTTCGATCCTCAAGCCCATGCTGGCGCGCGGCGAGTTGCAGACCATAGGGGCCACCACTCTCGACGAGTACCGCAAGCACCTGGAGAAGGACTCGGCGCTGGAACGTCGCTTCCAGCCGATCAAGGTGGCCGAACCCAGCGTCGGTGACACCATCGAGATCCTCAAGGGGCTACGCGACCGCTACGAGGCCCACCACCGGGTGACGATCACCGATCAGGCACTGGTGGCCGCGGCCAACCTGGCCGACCGGTACATCTCGGACCGGCACCTGCCCGACAAGGCAATCGACCTGATTGACGAGGCCGGTTCGCGCCTGCATCTCAAGCGCATGGACGTCCCGACGAACCTGCTGGAGATCGACGCCGAGATCGGTGTCGTGGCGACCCGCAAACAGCAGGCCATCGAGGCGCAGGACTTCGAGGAGGCCAGCCGCCTGCGCGACCGGGAGAAGGAGTTGCTGACCCAGCGCGAGACGGCCGAGGCCGAAACCCGCAGCGCCGGCGTGGACCTGTTCGACGAGGTCGACGAGGAAGGAATCGCCGAGGTGCTCTCGGTGTGGACCGGCATCCCCGTCTACAAGCTCACCGAGGAGGAGACCGTCAAGCTGCTCCGCATGGAGGAAGAGCTGCACAAGCGGGTCGTCGGCCAGAACAACGCCATCGGATCGGTCAGCCAGGCGATTCGCCGCACACGGGCCGGGCTGAAGGACCCCAAGCGGCCCTCCGGCTCATTCATCTTCCTGGGCCCGTCGGGCGTGGGCAAGACCGAATTGGCCAAGACCCTCGCCGAGTTCCTCTTCGGCGATGACAACGCTCTGATCAGCCTCGACATGTCGGAGTACATGGAGAAACACGCCGTCAGCCGGCTTATCGGGGCGCCCCCCGGCTACGTGGGCTACGACGAGGGCGGGCAACTCACCGAGGCGGTGCGCCGCAAGCCGTTCTCCGTGGTGCTGTTCGATGAGATCGAGAAGGCCCATCCGGACGTGTTCAACTCGCTCCTGCAGATCCTGGAGGAGGGGCGGCTCACGGACAGCCAGGGACGCTCGGTGGACTTCAAGAACACCGTGCTGATCATGACCTCCAATCTCGGCACGCAGGATCTCCGCAAGGCCACGCTGGGCTTCGCCCGTGCCGACAAGACGGTGTCCTACGAGGCCATGAAGGAGAAGGTCACCGACGCCCTGAAGAAGCACTTCCGGCCCGAGTTCCTGAACCGGGTGGACGAGGTCATCGTGTTCCACGAACTCAGCCCCGAGGAGGTCACCCAGATCGTGGACCTCATGATGCGGCGGGTCGCCGACCAATTGTCGGGCCAGGGCATGGGCCTCGAGATCACCCCGGAGGCCAAGGTGCTGCTGGCCGAGGAGGGCTACGACCCCACGCTCGGCGCGCGACCGCTGCGCCGGGCAATCCAGCGACTCGTCGAGGATCCCCTGTCGGAGCAGTTGCTGCACCGGGAGTTCCGGGCTGGGCAGATCATCATCGTGGACGCCACCGACGAGCCTGCCGATGAGGACGCCGGGGACACCACGAACCCCGGCGGCTCGCCGAAGCGACGCATCGTCTTCAAGGCCGTCGAAGGCTTCGAACCCCCGTCCACCGTCGAGGAGATGGTCGCCCACTGACCGTGCGACTCCGGCACGGGCCCGCCGACGAATCCGGCGGCCTGCACGCTCTCCCGCAGGCACGCGACGCCCGCGCGGGTCGCCGCGGCATGCGGAGACTGCTGCTGGGAATCATGCTGGCAGGGGCCCTGCTGGCGACAACCGCCTGCGAAGTGGGCGTCGGGGTGGACATCGACGTGGCCGAGAACGGCTCGGGCACGGTGGCGGTGGGGGTCAGCCTCGATCGCGCTGCCGCGGACACCCTCGGCGACCTCGCATCCCGGCTTGACCTCCAGGACCTGGCACTCGCCGGCTGGGACGTGACCGGACCGGCCCGCGAGGCCGACAACCTGCTCTGGGTCCGGGCCACGAAGCGCTTCGGGAGCTCCGAGGAACTCCCGTCGGTGCTGGCGGAGATCGCCGGACCGGACGTCTTCGGCGGCTTCCAGCTGCGCCGCCGGGCCGAGTTCGCCGAACAGACCTGGGAGGTGGCGGGCCAGGTGGATCCCGCCGCGGCGCTGCCGGAACTGTTCGACACTCTGGCCTACAACGAAGGGCTGGGGGAGCGCGTGCGGGCGGCCATCGGTGACTTCGGCGGCGACGTGCCGCTCGAGGGACTCACCGTACGCCTGAGCATCGACCTGCCCGGAAGCCTGACCACCGGTGCCGGCGATTTCACCTGGACGGCACTCACGGAGGACTCCTCGCCGGTTGCGGTGCGCATGGCCGCACGCGAGGAAAACACCACTGCCAAGACGCTGCGGCTCGTCGGACTCGCCGCGGCGGCGCTGTTCGTGCTTGCGCTGCTGCTGAACGTGCTGGGGTGGTGGTACATCAGGCGCGTTCGCAAACGCAGGGCGAGCGCCCTCATGGCCAAGGCCGACAGCGAGCAGATCCCCGCCGTCATCGCCGGCGCTGACGAGAGCGCCGTCTCAAGCGCCGCAGACGCGCCGGAGCCGGAGACCCCGTGGGGGGCGGTCGAGAGTGAGACGATGGATGGTCTCAATGACACCGTCGACTGGAGTGAATTGGCCGATTCGGGATTCGAGGACCTGTCCGGCGACATCGAGGAACTGACTCCTGGCGACGCCGTCTCGGGTGACTGGACCGCCTCGGGCGACTGGACCGCCTCGGGCGAGGAGAGCCACGGTGTCCAGCCGGCGACCGACGCCGCGGAGGAGTTCGAGGCAACGGCCCCGGCTCTGGACGAACCGACCTTCGAACCAGCGCCGATCGTCGGCTGGGTGCCTGCGGAGCAGCCCTCGACGTCTGGCGAGCCGGTGGAGACCGGTGAGGTAGAGACCGAGGAGCCTGCGACACCGGACGATCCCGAGCCCGATGAGTCTGACGAACCCGACGAGACCGACGAGACCGATGGGTCTCACGAGACCGACGAAGCCGACGAGACCACGGCGGCGGGCGAAGCCGACGAGACCGACGAGACCGATGGGTCTCACGAGACCGACGAAGCCGACGAGACCACGGCGGCGGGCGAAGCCGACGAGACCGACGAAGCCGACGAGACCACGGCGGCGGGCGAAGCCGACGAGGCCGCCGAACTTGACGACCAGTCGGACGAGACCACGGCAGATGCGGCTGCCGCGCCCACCCCTTCGTCGAGTGGCCTGAAGCTGGTGGTGATCGGTGGCTGGGGTGTGCTGTTCCAGCCGGCCGACCCGGCGGTTGAGTTGCTGGTGCCGTTCGTGCGGCAGGCCGGGTCAACCGCCTCCCCCGCCGAGATTCGCGAGTCCTACCGCCTCGCAACTCTCGGTCGCCTCACCCCCGATCAACTGTGGGAGTCCTGCGGCCTGACCGGAACACCGACCTGGACCCACGGCCCCTACACGGGCCGGATGTCCGTGCCTGCCGGCGCAGCCGACTTCGTCCGCGCACTCCTGAGCCGGCGCATCGCCGTGGCCTGCATCACCAACGACGTGTCCGAGTGGTCGTGGCGCCTGCGGGCCTGGACGGGCTTCGAGGCGATCACGCCGTGGGTCGTCAGCAGTGACATCGGGATCCGCAAACCCGATCCCGGGGTCTTCGAGATGCTGCGACGGGTGTCGGAGATCCCCTTCGCCAGTTGCCTGGTCATCGACAACGACGTCCGGACCCTCGACGCGGCGCGCTCACTGGGCATGTCGACCGGACTGTTCGGCGTATCGCCGGCGGAGGCATCCCCCGACGGGACCACCCACACCCCAGTCGGCGACTTCACCGACCTGCTGCGCCGGACGTAGCCCCGCCGAAGCGGGGCGGCTCACCAGTTCGGGTCAGTCCCCCACTGCCGCGTCGCCGATATCAGATTCGGCGAGCAGCCCCGACAGGGCATCCGCCACGATCAGGCGGTGGTCGAACGCCAACCGAACCCGATCTCCCACCACTTCGGCGACCGCCACCAGTTCGGCACGGGCTGCGTCGCTGCCACCCCGAGGCACCTCTGCCAGCTCGGCCACGATCGCCCCGTATGCCACGGTCACCACCCGCATCCGCGGATCCCGGGCCGGATGCCCATAGGCACCTAGTTGAACGAGACGGCTGCGCTCGGTACTCACGCCCGTCTCCTCCAGCAGCTCCCTGGCGGCTGCCTCCTCCAGATCCTCATCGGGTCCGACGAACCCGCCCGGCAATGCCCATGCGCCTTCGAAAGGGGCCTTCCCCCGCTGGATCAGCAACACCTTCAGCTGGTCCTCCACCCGAGTCAATAGAACGATGTCGACCGTCACCGCAAAGGGTGCGAAAGCCCCGGGGTCGTAGCCCTCGGGCCGGGGCTCGACGCTGCAGGCGATCATGGGTGCTAGGCGTGGTACTCGGCGATGGGGCGGCTGAGAATCTCCTTCACGAGTGGCACGAAGTCCTCCAGCGGCAGATCGTCGTAGTCCGGGTCGAAGGAGTTCTGGTCGTAGGAGGCGCAGAAGTCCACGCAGCGGTCGTAGTACGGCGATGCCCTGTGGCGCTCACGGACATCTCGGTCCCCGCCGAGGTGGTGGAAGTAGTAGTAGCCCTGGAACATCCCGTGGTGGCGGACGACCCAGGTGATCTCCTGGCTCACGAACGGCGCCAGGATCTCGGCGGCGACCGCGCTGTGGTTCTCCGGTGCCAGCACATCGCCGATGTCGTGGAACAGCGCCGCCACGACGAACTCGCCCGACTCACCGTTGCGCAGCGCCCGCGTGGCCGCCTGGCGGCTGTGGCGTGCCCTGTCGATCGGATAGCCCAGCGTGGGACCCTCCAGGAGGCGGAAGGTCGCCAGAAGGTTGGCGACCAACTCTCCGGCCGTGTGATCCCGGTACAACCTGTCGAGGCGCAGGTAGTCGTCCTTCGTGCCTTCGCTCATCTGCGTCCACTCGACCGGGATGACCTCGCTCATCGATCCTCTCTTGCTTCTCTAGCGGCTGCGCAGAGTCAGTTGTCGCCGATCGCGAATGACGTAGCGATTGCCCAACCGGTCCAGCCAGCCGAGACGCACGAACTGCGAGATGGCCTTGTTGACCCGCTCCCGCGAGGCGCCGACCATCGCTGCCAACTCCTCCTGGGTGACCGGCAGCACGAAGCTGTCTTCTTCGCCGGCGAAGCCCAGCAGGCGCTTGGCGGTGCGACCCACCACGTCGAGGAATACTGCATCGGTCAGTGCTGTGCCGGCGGCCCGCAGACGGCGCGTCAACATGGACACGACCCGCCAGAGATGGTCGGGGTGGTCCTCGTACAGGTGACGCACCGGGCCGTAGGGAACGGCCAGCACTTCGGTGGTCTCGAGGGCGCGCGCGCTGGCAGAACGGCCCCGGCCATCGAACAGGCCCATCTCGCCGAACAGGTCGCCCTCCTCCATCAGCGAGATAACCGAGTCGCGTCCGTCGACCGCCGTGGTGACGATCGCGATCCGGCCCGAGAGCACCACGTACATGGCGTCAGGGCGGTCGCCCATCGTGAACAGGGTGTCGCCGCGCGCGAGCGTCCGGCACACGGAGTAGTCCGCAACGTCGGCCAGGAGCCCCTCTCCGATGCCGTCGAAGATCTCCGTCTGCGAGAGCAACTTGGCGTCAACCATGACGAGCGCCATGCTAATGAGCGTGACTCAGGCCGTGTTTCACGACAGCGCCGTCATCTGGACCGTGCTCGTCGCCGCCGGGGAGGGCCGTCGTTTCGGGGCACCCAAGCAACTGCAGCCCCTCGCCCGGCGCAGGGTGATCGACCAAGCCTTCGGAACCGCCGTCGCGGCGAGCCACGGCGTCGTGGTCGTGGCCGCCGCCGATCAGGTCGACGCTCTCCGCGAGGGATCCGATGCCCTGCGGGCACACCCGACCGGCGACCCCTCCACGACGATCGTCGTGACCGAGGGCGGAGCCACCCGCTCGGAATCGGTGCGCGCCGGCATCGCCGCCACACCCGACGACGCCGATGTGATCATCGTCCACGACGCGGCGCGACCACTGGCCAGCGGCGCACTCTTCGCGGCGGTCACAGCCGCCGTGGTCGAGGGGGCCGACGGCGCGGTGCCGGCCGTCGCGGTGACCGACACCATCCGCCACATCGACCACGGCCCGCAGGACCGCTCGCGGTTGCGAGCCGTACAGACGCCGCAGGCGTTCCGGGCCGACCTGCTGCGCCGCGCCCACGCCGGCGCCGGCGAGGCCACCGACGACGCCACGCTCGTCGAGACCGCCGGCGGGAAGGTCCGACTCGTGGACGGCGAGCCGGACAACCTCAAGATCACCACGCCCGGAGACCTGCACGTTGCCGAGGCGCTGCTGGCCGCCCGATCACCCGGACAGGCCGCCGGGGTGCCACTCATCGGGATCGGCTTCGACGTTCACCGGTTCAGCGACGACCCTCAACGGCCGCTCGTGCTCGGCGGGGTGCTTTTTGACGGTGAGCGGGGCCTCGAGGGCCACAGCGACGCCGACACCGTTGCCCACGCCTGCTGCGACGCCATCCTCGGGATTGCCGGGCTGGGAGACATCGGCAGCCTCTTCCCCGACGATGACGAACGCTGGCGCGGAGCCGACAGTCTCGTCCTCCTGGCCGAGGCGGCTGAACGCGTGCGCCGGACCGGCAGGCAGATCGGCAACATCGACTGCAGCGTCGTGGCCGAGCGCCCCAGGCTGGCCCCCCGCCGCGCTGAGATGCAGGCTCGTCTCAGCGAGGCGGCCGGCGCACCGGTCACCGTCAGAGGCAAGCGTGCCGAATCGCTCGGCGCCCTGGGACGAGGCGAAGGCATCGCCTGCTGGGCGGTGGCGACTCTGTTCTGACAGCTCCCGGCTGCGCACGCTGTGTGCCGGATCCGCGGAAATCTCTGACCGCCTCGTAGGGTTGCCCGGATGGACGACGCACCGCCTCCGCGCGAGGGGGGCACAGGCCGGCCGGGTGGTCCCCGGTCCGGTGGCGGCCGAGGTGGCCAGGGGGGATCCGGCGGCGGGCGCGGCCAAGGTGGCGGACGAGGCCAGGGCGGAGGGGGACGCGGTGGGCGCGGCCCCGGAGGCGGCGGGCGCGGCCCCGGAGGCGGCGGGCGCGGCCCCGGAG
>JAPPDX010000114.1 GCA_028824415.1 bacterium
AGAGATCGAAGGTCAGATCGGCGACGAAGTCCGCGTCGCCGCTGCCGATCAGCAGGAGCCGGTTGCCGGCGTCGGGGATGGATCGCATGATGATCCGGTCGATGTCCACAGCATCGGCGTTCCAGTAGTTCGGGTTCTTCACCAGGCGCACTTCCTCGCCGGGAGCGAGGCTCTCGACCTGGTACGGCCCGAAGGTGGACGAGTTGGATGCCAGCCATTCGGCGGCCCACGGGTCGTCGTCGGTGGCGTTGGCCTGCGCCTCGACGCTGTCGAGGATGCCGAGCGCGTAGTAGGTCAGCACAGGCACGGTGAGGATGCTGCGGTCCACGACGTTGAGCGTGAACGTCCGGTCGTCGACGACGGTGATGGGCGCTTCCTGGTCGATCTTCGACAGCCACATCAGGAAGCGAGCGATGCCGTCGAGGGCGATCATGCGGTCGAATGACCACGCCACGTCGGCGGACGTCACAGTGTTGCCGTGCGGGCTCATCGCCTCGCGCAGCGTGAAGGTGACGCTCCCGTCCTCGTTGACCTCGAACGACTCGGCCAGTTCTCCCATCACGTCGTCCGGGCTGTGCAGGCTCAGCCCGGGTGATGGCTCGTGGGTGTAGCGCACCAGCGTGCTCACGACACCTTGTGCCGTCACGAGGCTGGGCCGTCCCTGTAGGACTGCCGGATCCACGTTCGTCACGAGACCCGAAAGCGCCATCGTGAGGTTCTTCTCGGCAGGTGGCTCGGGTGGCGGCGGTGGAGGATCCGGGGCAGGCGCCGGCGCCGCGGCCGCGGACTCGGCTTCGGCAGCCGCTTGTTCGGCTGCGGCTCGGGCCTGCTCCGCCTCGGCCTGCGCGGCTGCCGCCTCGGCCTGTGCCGCCGCCGCCTCGGCCTGCGCGTCCGCCGCTTCGGCCTGTGCGGACGCGGCCGCCGCCTGTGCCTCGGCCAGTGCCGCTTCGGCAGCCGCGACGGCCTCCTCGTTGCCTTCGGCGGTCGCCCGGGCCAACTCCGCGGCCGCGATCGCCTCCTCGGCTCGCGCCGCTGCGGCCACTGCCTTGGCGTCTGCCGCGCCGGCCGCCGCGCCGGCCGCGGACGCCGCCGAGTCGGCGGCGGAGGCTTCGGAGCGGGCCGCCTGCGCCTCGGCCGCCGCCTCTGCCGCGGTCGCCGAAGCGGCAGCAGCTTCGTCGGCGCCGCTCTCGGCGCACGAGGTGGCGACGAGGGCCAGAACCCCGATGAGAACAGTGAGGCTGAAGATTCTCGAGCGGTTCATGGTCGACCTCCTGACCACTGGAGCGCCCGACGGCCTCTCCCCAGAGTCGAGAATTCGCCCGCCGCCCGACGCGGCCCGCACTATAACCGGGGGCGCCTCTGCGCTGCCGGGCCGCTCCTCGGTTCAGCCCTCGGGGGTCACGTGGGTGATGTCGAGCGGACCCGAGAGCATGCTGAGGACAACGTGGCCCTCCGAGCGGGCCGGTCCGTGCACGGTGCCCGGAGGCAGGCAGAAGTAGGCGGGAGCACGCAGTTCCACGTCGCCGTTGTGGTAGGTGCCCTCGAGAATGAACCCCTCCTGGAGCACGCTGTGCACCTCAGGGGCATCGGTGGTCCAGCCCGGTGGGGCCTTCACGAGCACGGTGCTGGCGCCGGTCTCGTCGTCGACGCTGAGCACCTTGACGAACAGCCCGGTGGGGACGGCCTCGCCGGTGTCGTCCCACATCGTCTCGGCCGGTTCCCACTCCACCTCGTCGAGGTTGATCCCCATGATGACCGGTCGACTCAAGGCTCTTCCCCTTCTCGTGAACAGACTTGGGCTTCTCAGCCGACCGAGTCCGTCAACTCGTCACGGAACTGCGGCGCGGCAACGGCGATGAGCGCCTCTGCCCGCTCTCGCAGCCCCAAGCCTGCCAGATCGGCCCCCCCGTGTTCGGTGACGACGTACTGGGTGAAGTGCCGTGGCACGGCGACCGGAGCGGTCGGATCCAGGCGCGCCACGATCCTCGAGACGTCACCCCGCCTGTTCGTGGACGGCATGGCGATGATGCACTTGCCTCCGGGCGAGAGCCAAGCGCCTTGGGCGAAGTCGTATCCGCCACCGACGCCGCTCAACTGGTCGCCGCCGAGGTGCTCGACGTTCGCCTGACCCATCAGATCCACCTGTACCGCCGAGTTGACCGACACGAAGCCTTCGAAGCCGGCGATGTGTGCCGGGTCGAGGATGGTGTCGAACGGGTGCATCTCGAGTGCGGGGTTCCCGTCGGCGTAGTCGAACAGCGTCGTCGTGCCCATCAGCTCAGCGCAGAGTGCGGACGGCTGCCCGTCGTCGCCGGATCGGAGCCTGCCGGCCTCGGCGAGTGCCACGATGGCATCGACGCCCATTCCGTAGATGCGCAGGTCACCGATGTCGGAGTTGCATAGGTTCGCCAGCAGAGCCTCCGGGATGGCGCCGATGCCCGCCTGCAGCGTGGTCCCCGATGGGATCAGCGCGGCGAGGTGGTCCCCGATGGTCGCCGCGGTCGGGGTGATCGCCGCCCGCGCGTGCTCGCCGAGCGGCTCGTCCACCTCGGTGAGCCAGTCGATCTCGCTGATGTGCAGGGAGGCGTCGCCGGCGACCCGGGGCATCCGCGGGTTCACCTGGGCGATCACGGTGGGTGCCGAGCGTGCCAGAGTCAGCGGGTAGCTGGTCGACGTGCCGAGGCTGCAGAAACCGTCGCCGTCGGGTGGGGAGACGTGCACGACGGCCACGTCGAGGGGCAGGCGCCCGGAGCGGAACAACTGCGACACCTGCGAGCCACGGATCGGGAGGAAGCGCACCGTGCCCTCGGAGACGGCCTTGCGAACGGGCGGCATCACGTGCCAGGTCGTGTAGCGGATTCCCTCCTGCAGGAACGGGTAGTCCGAGAGCAGCAGGCCGCTGTAGACGTCGAGGCCGCGGAGTCGATCCGCCTGCCGGGCGATCTCGCGTTCGATCGCGCTCGCCCCGCCCGCCCCGGGCGGCAGCAGCACAGCCGAGGTCGGCTCGAGCGTCCCGACCGCTTCGGCGAGCGCCACCCAGCGACTTCTCCCGTGTCTTCCGGTCCTCATATCTCGACTTCCCGGATCAATGGGCCCGGTCGACGTTCATGCCGTCCGGTCCGGCATCAACTCGCCCCTCGCCCCGTCATTCCGGCGAAGAGCCTGTCCCGGACTCGATCCGGGGCTGGAATCCGAGCGTGCGCAGCGACCACCTACACGCTTCGGACCAGCGGGCTGCAGAACGAGAGGGTGGCCTGCTCCACGAAGCCGCGGTCCAGCAGCGAGTACTGCGGGATCGCCGTGATGGGCAGGAAGATCAACCACATGAACGGGTTCGCCAATCCGCAGCCCAGTTCGTGGGCGGCGGCGATGAGTTGATCCTCGGCGGCCACCATCTCGGCAGGCGAGATGTCGCTCATGATGCCGGCCAGGGGCAAAGGCAGTTCGGCCAGGATGTCGTCGCCGCGGGCCACGACCTGCCCGCCGTTCAGTTCGATCACCCGGTTGATGGCTGTGGCCATCGACTCCGTGTTGGCGCCGATGCACACCACGTTCTCGTCATCCGGCGACAGCGAGGTGGCCAGCGCCCCGTCGGTGAGGCTGAAGCCCGACATGAAGGCCGTGGAGCGTGAGCCCGTGTCGTTGTAGCGCTCCAGCACCGACACGTAGGACACGTCGATGGACGGGTCGTTCAGCACGACGCCGCCCTCGATGGTCAACTCCACGTCCCGGCGCAGCCGCAGCGGGATCTCCGGCGGGATGAACATCGAGATGGCCTCCACGCGGCCGTCGGGCATGTCGGTGCGGAACAGCAGGTCGTCGGGCTCCACGGGGGTCAGGGAGAAGGTACGCAGCAGCTCCGCCGGGCGTTCCGGCGGCGTCAAGGCCACCTGCAGCTCACCGCCGGAGGCGACGAGTTCGCCGCCGGAGTACACCGCCGACACCTGGAAGTCCGCCAAGTCCTCCACCAGCAGGATGTCGGCGTAGCGTCCCGGTGCCACCGCCCCCACCTGGTCGTCGACCCGCAGCGCGTCGGCAGCGTTGATGGTCACCATCTGGATGGCCGCCACCGGGTCGACGCCCTCGGCGATGGCCCGGCGCACGATGTGGTCCATGTGCCCCAGGCGCACCAGCGTGGAGGTGTCGGTGTCGTCGGAGCAGAGGCTCACCCGGCGGGTGGGCAGCCCCGCCTCGGTGACCGCCTTGATGCAGTCGGCCAGGTTGAAGGCCATCGTGGCCTCGCGCAGCAGGCAGAAGAACCCGTTGCGCAGCTTGTCGATGGTCTCCTCGGCGGAGAAGCACTCGTGGTCGTCGCGGGCGCCGCAGTTGGCGTAGGCGCCGAGCGCCAGCCCGGTCACGAAAGGGGCGTGGCCGTGCACGGGCAACTTGTGCGCCTCGCAGAGCCCGATCGACTCGATGACGTCGCTGTCGCCGGCGCGGATGAAGTCGAAGGTCGTCTCGGCGATGCCGTTCGCCTCGTCCCACTTCATGGCGATGCGGTGGTCGTCGGGCCCGACGCTGGCACCGAGGGTGCCTTCGGGGATCGTGTAGGGGATCTTCGACGGCGGCGGGTTGAAGATGCGAAGGGGCAGGTCGGCCGCCTCGTCGAGCATGTAGCGGATGCCGTCGATTCCCTTCACCGGGGCGATCTGGTCGAAGGCGGTGCAGACCGAGGTAGTGCCCCGGGTCAGCACCACTGAGGCGAACCGCGTGATGGACATCTTGGTGACCTCGGTGTGCACGTGCGGGTCGATGAGCCCCGGCACGAGGTGCATGCCCGAGGCGTCGATGATCTCGGTCTCGTCGCCGATGGTCTCGCCCACGTCGCCGATGGCGGCGATGCGGTCGCCGGCGATCGCAACGCCGGCGTCGTACACCTCGGCAGTGAACACGTTCACGAGTTTCCCGCCGGTGAACACCTTGTCGGCCTTGCGGCGCCCGAGTCCGACGTCGATGGCTCGCTGGCTGTACATGGCTGACCTCCGTGTGGATCGGGTCGGGGGTGCTGTGCCGGTGCTCGCGATCCGGGCCGGCACGCGCCGAGGCCGTTGTAGCCGGGGAGTTTAGGTTCGCAACCGTGGCCGGGTCCGGGCCGGGTGGTCTAGTGGAAGGTGAGGTATTCCCGGAGTTCCCAGTCGGTGACGGCTCGGGCGTAGCGGGCCCACTCGGCGCGCTTCATGGCCACGAAGTGGTCGGTCACCTCCCTGCCGACCGCCTCGCAGAGCGCCTGGTCGGCTTCGAGGGCGTCGAGTGCCAGTGACAGGTTCTCCGGGCAGCAGCGCTCTGTGTTGGCGCTCTCGAGCGAGTCACCGGTCTCCGCGGGTGGCGGTTCCTCGCCCACTTCGATTCCCAGGCGAGCCGCGGCCATCATCGCCGCCGCCGAGAGATACAGGTTGGCGGTGCCGTCGGGGAGCCGGTGTTCGAGTCGGCTGGCGGCGCCACGCCCAGAGGGCACCCGCACCGCCACCGAGCGGTGGTCATAGCCCCAGTTGGCCCAGTAGCCCGCCAACTCGCCGGGCTTCAGGCGCTTGTAGGCGTTGACGGTGGGGGCGCACAGGGCGGTCAGCGCTTCATGATGGGCTAGCACGCCGGCGATGGCACCTCGGGCCATCACCGACAGGCCGTCGTCGCTGCCGGGGTCGTCGAACAGGTTCCGCCCGTCGTCGCCGGTGATGCTGAGGTGGAAGTGGGTGCCGTTGCCGCCGCGGTCCTGGAACGGCCGGCCCAGGAAGGTCAGCAGCAGGCCGTGGCGCAGCGCCACCTCCCGGCAGAGCTGTTTCAAGAGGAAGGCGCGGTCCAGCGCGTCGAGGGCGTCCCCGTAACCGACCACCACCTCGAACTGCGGGTTGTCGTACTCGCTGCCCGCCGTCTCGATGCCGATCCCGCAGGTCTCCGCCGCCGCCAGGATGTCATCGAAGAGCCCCACCGGATCCACGACCGTGCCTGTTCCGTAGCAGTACGCCCCCGGGGTGTCCCAGGGTTCCCAGCCCCCGGAGCCGTCGGGCTGCAGCACGTACGCCTCCAGCTCCACGCCGATCTTGGGGGTACCACCGGTGGTCGCGGCCAGTGCGTCGATGGCGCGCTGCGCGGCGAGGCGGCTCGAGATCGCCAGCGGTTCGCCGAGGCGCTCCAAGTCGGCGATGACGACGCCGGTCCCCTCGTCCCAACTGGGGCGCACGTTCCCGAGGGAGTAGCGGGCATTCAGGTCGCCCATGCCCTCCAGTACCTCGGCGCCGGGCGCAGGGATGAGATCGCGGTCGTAGCCGACCCCGAAGATCGTGACCGAGAACCCGACCTCACCGGTCACCGCGGCGGCGGGGACGTACTTGCCCCGGGCGAACCCGAACTGGTCGGCGAACAGGACCCGGATTCTGTGCATTCCTTCTGGCAGCATCGTGGGATCAGCCCTCACATCGTGGATTCGCGGTGGCGCTGTGCGGGGTCGAACAGGCGAGAACCCCTGGCCGCGCCCATCGTGGCGGTGGCGGACGGTGTGCCGGCTCGCCGACCCGGCACACCCGACGGTGGCGGATAGTAGCCTCGCACCGTGGCCGCATCGGGAGCGGCCGCGGCGAGGGGCATCGGCGCTGTCACCGAACGGCGGAGCAGCACATCGGGGTGTATGCGGTGTCCACGAGCCAACGGTGGATTGGGTGTCATGCACCGCTATGGAGGGACTAGAACCATGACAAGGCCAACGAAGCACTCTCAACATCACCGCCGGCGGACGCTGTGGAGCATGCTCGGCGCGCTCATGGCGCTCGCGATGGTCGCCGCGGCCTGCGCGGCCGAGGACACCGCGGCGCGGGACACCGCTGCGGGAGCCTCGGGCGACGCGGCCGCCGCCGCGAGTGACGCAGCGGCCGCGATGGCCGCAGCGCAGGGAGCGCAGGCCGATGTCGACGCCGCGGACGCCCGGGCGGGGGCGGCGGAGGCCGAGGCGTCCGCCGCTTCGGCGACGGCGGACGCGGCTTCGGCTGCGGCGGATGCCGCCGCGGCGGCTGCCGCGGAGGCTCAGGCAGCCGCCGAGTTGGCCCAGGCCACGGCCTCGGGCAGCGCCGAGGCCATCGCCGACGCGGAAGCGGCGCTGGCGGAGGCCCAGTCGGCCGCTGAGGCGGCCAGCGAGCAGGCGGCCGCAGCCCAGGCAGAGGCTGCCGCAGCCCAGGCGGAAGCCGCCGCAGCCCAGGCGGAAGCCGCGGTGGCGCAGGAGGAGGCAGCCGCAGCCCAGGCAGAGGCTGCCGCAGCCCAGGCAGAGGCGGCGGAGGCTCAGGCCCAGGTCGAGGAGATGGAGGCGGCCGCCGCGCCGACCGGCGACGGGGGTCTGCGCGTGGCACTGTTGCTGCCGGGCATCAAGAACGACAACTCCTTCAGCCAGGCGGCCGCCGAGGGCCTGCTGGACGCCGTGGCGGCGGACGGCAACATCGCCGAGTACCAGATCCTGGAAGAGATCATCGAGCCCACCGACTCGCTTCCGGCCATCCGCGGCTTCGCCAGCCGGGGCTTCGACCTGATCATCGGCCACGGCATCGAGTACGTAGACCCGATCATGGAGCTCTACTCGGAGTTCCCCGATGTCGACTTCGCCATGACCGGTGGCGTGCTCGTGGACGGCGCCGATCCGAAGGACAACGTCGTGGACTGGCTCTACAACGTGCAGGACATGGCGTACCCGAACGGCATCGTGGCCGCGAACGCGCTGATCGGCGACACCATCGGCATCGTGGGCGGGCCGGAGTTCGACTTCGTGAAGGTCATGCACATCTCGTTCCAGCAAGGTGTGGCCTCGGTGAACCCGGAGGTTCAGTTCCTGGAGGGCTTCGCCGGTGACTTCGTCAACGTCCAGAAAGCCGCCGAGGTGGCCAAGTCGCTCATCGACCAGGGCGCCGACATGATCTACTGCTCGGGTGACGGCATCTGCATCGGCGCCGCCCAGTCGGCGTCCGCCGCCGGTGTGCCGATCCTGGTGGGATTCGGCTCGCAGTACGAGACGGCTCCGGACGTCTACATCGGCGCAACGGTCATCCGCCTGAGCGAGCTGTTCCAGACCTACTTCGACACCGTGCGTGACGGCAGCTTCGGCAACGCCTTCTACCCCGGAAGCCTGCAGAACGGCGGTATCGAGGTGCTGCCCATCAACATGGACGCCACCGTCGAGACGGCCAAGAGCCTCGAGGAGCTGCAGCAGATCCTCGACGACTTCGTAGCCGCCGTGGTGTCCGGCGAGTTCGTCATCCCGTTCCCCTTCTAACCGGACGCTCGCTGATCAAACTGGCCGCGCCCCCGCGGCTCGACCGCGGTGGGCTCGGCCAGTCGTCGCCTGTTGGTGACTGTTCGGTGCGTATTCTCCACACCGGCTCGAAGCGGCTGGTCCAGCCACCACCTAGTCGCAGGATTGTCCAGTTCGACGGTCACTTGACAGCGATGGCTTTTTCTGCCTATCCTGTAATGCTAATGTTTTTCAACAATTCACCCTACTATCCGCATCTTCAGCGCATCCGCACCTGATCGGTGCCGTGGAATCGTCCGGGTGTCCGGTCTGGAGAGTCGTGTGAGATTATGGTTGATGGAAACTTCAGCGGATTCCAAGGGAGTACAATGGAGACACTAGAGATCGACGATGCGATTGTCTTGCTCCTGGGAGCCCCGACGGATAACCCAACATTGCGAGCCCAGCTTTCTGGAGTAACTCGACTCGAGAAGCTCATATTCCTAGTTGAGCGTGAGACCTCGCTCGGTGAATTGCTCAATGAAGATGCCTGCTTCAGGCCGCATAACTTCGGGCCATTCTCAGAGATCGTATATCGTGCAGTCGGCTATTTGAGCGGATATGGACTGATTGAGGATACGGCTGTACACTCCGACAGTACCGAGGACTCTTGGGAGCAGATCCAAGCAATTGGAAGCGAGCGCTCTGACCCCTATGTAACGCGCGATTTCCGGCTCACAGATGTGGGCCTGCGGTACTACGAAGTTCTGGCGAATAACCTAGAAGCTGCACATATTCGAGAACTCTCGGAGTTCAAAGATGAATTCGGCTCAATTCCGCTTCGCCAACTTGTTAGGTATGTCTATCGTCGTTATCCCGAGATGACCGAGCGCTCACTGATCCGCGAAGAGGTTCTCGGGAATGAATGGTAGTGGACTGGCGATACTGGCGATTACGATCCCGATTATGATCGCTATCGGAGGTGGTATTTTCAAGGTAGCGAGTCTTCGAGGCAGTGTCCATCGGGAATGGGCGCTGAAGATTGATCAATTGCTTTCTGGAGTAGATGAGTACGCAATTCGGCAACTCCGGAAAGTATATGAGAATATCGGTTCTTGGCTGACTTCTGGTAGAGGATTCTGGCCTGATGGCCCACCGCCGAGTCCCGACGCGTTGGATTCTCTCGTAGGAAACTACTCTCGTGCCGTCCGCTACCGGAACAGGCTTGAGCGCGACATTCGGTATCTGATGTGGGTAGGCCCAATCGGTATCGCCGCGCTCACAATCGGTCTAGTGCCATTGCTGCTCGCATCGTTGAAGGGTGCTGGTCGGCTGGAAAGCGGAATCTACTCCACTGTGCTGAGTGTGACGAGTGGCGTAGCAATTGTTGGTGTCGTTGTCGCGCTCGGATCGTATGTTGCCTTGCACCACCGATTGACAAGCGTTGAAGTACTCGTGGTGACAGGAGACTAGGATGAGAGAATCCGAAATGTTCGAGCCATTCTGGTGCTGGCTCCTTCGGGTGGGGCGAGTCCGATCGGGGTCGGTCTTCGTGCGCGAGTTGCCGTGGCTTGGAAGGCGAGTGGACTTGGCGACTCTCACGGCGTCCGGCAGTCTCACCGCGTACGAGTTCAAAGTCGACAACAATCTGAGAGCTATTGAACAGGCGTCGTATAATGCTCATGCCTTCCATCGCAGCTATGTGGTGACGATGACTGTACCCTCATCGCAAAACCTTGAAATAGCTGTCATGCGAGGAGTCGGCGTGATCGCGCTGTCATCGACCGATGAAGGGGTCAGAACAATCTGTCGAGCACAGCCCCAGGCGTCTTCGGGTGCTTCGGGAAGATTGAGAGATGCCATCAGGGCGCAGGGGTGCACGATCGATGTTTAACTCTCCTAAGCCCCGCCATTTCCTCAGCTACAGCGCGAGTGATCAATTCACGATTCGGACTCTTGCGGCTGAATGCGATGGCATTCTTGTACCTGGAACAGTTGCTAGTCTCCAGCGACAAGGCACAGCAGGCTTTGTCCTCTCACTTTCTGCACGTAGTGCGAATACCCCATATGTCATTGATCCTC
>JAPPDX010000104.1 GCA_028824415.1 bacterium
GTGGCGGCGCTGATCTTCGGCTTCGTCACGCTGGCGCTCGCCCTCATGATGGACAGCTGAGCCGGCGCAGGCCGGCACCCCCGTCGGAGTGGCGGAATTTGGTAGACGCGCATGGTTGAGGGCCATGTGCCCGCTAAGGGCGTGGGGGTTCAAGTCCCCCCTCCGACACGTTGAACAAGCGATCAAATAGCGTCTGACCTGCGTAAACAGTGATCTAGTCGGATCTCGTTATTACCCAGGGTATCGCTCTCGTCGGGAGTGATGAGGGCGATTAACCGCCCGCCACGGCCAGCGTGCGAGCGAGGAATCCAGGGGGCCTCATGCGGAACCGGTGGCGGTTCCGATGTTCAGGCTGCGGGTCGACTTGTCAGCCAGGCCTCGATGTCGCTGCGGCGCCATCCGACAGCTCGGGCGCCGAGCTTGACGGGTCTGGGGAACTCGCCGCGGCCGATCATCTCGTAGATGGTCGATCTGGAGATGCCGCACGCGGAGACGACCGCCGGGAGTCGGTAGATCTCGGGAGTCATTGGTGCCTCCACCAGCGCCGCGGCGCCAGTCGCGCAGCGTGAAGGCTCGGGAACGGCGAGCGCGGCCCGGTGTGCCGACCGGGACAGGTGCCTCGATACCTCACGGCTTCAGCTATATCGCTGCAGCTGCTGACCTGTCAAGGAACAAGCCGCCTGTCGCGACGCTCAGTTCGCGAGTCGGTTCGTGGGGTGGTGTGTGAGGCGGGAGGGTTACGCTCAGCGCTTGTGGGTGCCGCGTTCCAATATCAGTTTCGTGATTCGGCCAGCGAGTTCTCCTCTCGGCGCCGAAGGCGGCTGGTGGGCCGTTTGAGGAACGTGTGTCCGCACATGATTGACATTGATGTGGTCGCAGACGACCCTCGCAGACCGGCGCTGCGTTACCAGCCTGCGTTCGAGACGTTTGCTGGCACCCTCGACTGGTCCTGCATGCGTTGCGGCTTGCGAGTGTCTGAGAACGTGGTTCGGGTGTTCATGGGGCGCCTGGAGGGGGCGTTCGAGCGCGATCCGACCGGCACGCTGAAACGGCTCCTGGAGGACCAGAACGAGGCCACGAGGCTGATTGAGAAGATCAACCGGCTTGGCGGCCCCCCTTAGGTGATCCGCAGTTGGCACTGCCCTGGTGCCGAGGCTGGCCGACGCGCCGAGGTTACGCGCAGCAGCCGGCGTGGGCCGTTACGAGTGTCCGGTGCACATCCTTGGTCGGATTGGGCTTCTCTTCGTCGATCGGATACACGTTCCCCCGAGGGCCGGAGATGATCGACGGGTTGCGGAAATCCCGACGTAAGCGCCTGTCATGAGCAACAAGTAGACGGGCGCCGCTGACTAGCGCGAGGGCGAGCACGTGTTCGTCGTTGCTCCTCAACGAGTTCCCGGCGCGTGCCCTAATTTTAGCGACTGCTGCGTCACGAAGCGATCTGTGGTAGATCTTCACGAGATTCATCGTTCTGTACGTCTGGAGCCATTGCCTTGGCGATCGTTGACGTCGAACTCTCCTTCGCCGGGGAGATTCCACCAGGCCATCTGAATCTCGCCGGTCTTGATCTTGTCTCGGATAAACGCGTAGGCGCCCTGGGTTCCGTCAGGACGGTGGTCATCCCGGAAGGTGCGCCCTCTCGCGCTGGTGTCAACGATGACGCACATGGCAGGTCAGGACTCGTCGAACTCCAAGAAGCGGGCGGTCTCGTCGAGGAAGAACCGGCGGAACCCCGGCGGGTAGTCCTGGTAGTGGCCCTTCTCGTCGACTCTGACGTTATGGATCCGAGCTTCGCCTTCGGAGCGCTCGAAATAGACGACCGAAACGTCGTCCGGCGTCAGGTCGCCTTCGCGGACTGCTCGCAGGCACCGGTCAACGATGAAATCGCTGTGGGTCTCAACGATCAACTGTCGCCCTACCTTGCGCCGCTCGGCGATGATGTCGCAGAACAAGGTCCCGAGGGCGGCGGCGGCACTCGGATGTAGATGTACCTCGGGCTGTTGCAGCATCGACACTCGCGGGCTGTCCTCGCGGAGCAGATCGGCGACGATCGGGAGCACTTGGCTGACGCCGTATCCCACGTCGGCGAGATTGAACGGCTCGTAGCGGTCCGGCGAACCGGGGAGCCGGACGCGTATCTCGAATGGTGCGTCACCGTCGCTGGTCATCCATGAACGAGCGAGGAGTTCCTCGAAGAGTCCCGCCTTCTTCCCGAACCGGGACAGCTTCTCCATCAACCGCCTCGAAGCCGGAGGGGAGTTCTGCGCCAACTGCGTCAAGTGGCGGGGTGTATGAGAGCCGTCAACGGTTGAGGCCGAACTCCCCGGGCTGTAACTCCGCTCCGGCTCGGAGCGGATAGGGGCACTCGCGTAGGGCCGCAGATCTTCCCAAGGTGACCACTGCGTTCGCTCGAAGTGCGAGATCAGGGCATGCAACCGCTCCTCATCGCGATCGACGCGCATGAGAGTGGCCGGATCGTCGCCTGCCTCGCCGCGGTCCTCGCCCGCGAGGAACCAATACGCCTCGAGAGCGAACGAAACTGAGGGGAGCGTTTCCCCCGAACCAATGTCATGTGGCGGCCGCCGTCGCCGAATGTCTTCTGTGCTCCAGGTCCGTCCTGATACTCCGAACGAAGTCGTGAAATACGAGTATTCCTGATTCTCGGACTCGGACTCGTCCGCATGGACTTGCTCAATCCAACAGTCCCCTTGAGAGATGCGCCGACGAACCGGCCTCGCAGTCCCCAAGCGGGCAGCGAACGTCACCTCGGTCTTGAACGGATCGTCGCCCGATTCGTCGCCGGCGACCACCAAAGCCGCGTCAACCACCGCATCCTGGGCCCGGTCCGCGCCCGTGCGGTGCGCAATTGTCCCGAAGCCTCCAAATTTGTAGGGGGGCTCGTTGAAGTCGGGGATCCGGTTACGGTAGGACGTGTCCCACAGGGCGCGGATCATCGCCGTCAGCGAGGTCTTGCCTGTGCTGTTCTCCCCGACCAGGAGCGTCAGGGGCGCCAGACGCGCCGTCTGAGGACTGGCAAAGCACCGGTAGTTCTCGACTGTGATGCTCTTCATGTCGCTCCGATGGTCCGGTCTTACGCCCGGCCGAGGCCGCTCCCTGAGCATCGCCCCTCATTCTTGGGCGACGCTCCGGGCAATGCCGTGCGCAGCGCTGTCAAGCGTATAGACGCCACTCTCGTGATGTCTAGACAGGGACGGAGTGTCGTGATTCTCTGGTCGGCGAGTTGCCGCGCCCAAGCGCTGGTCGCACCGGGGACGGTGCCCCGAGTCTGTTTGAGGAGCTGACGAGCCTTCGATCGCGCTAGCGGAACTGCTCGACATGTCCAGTCCGTTGACGCCAGTCACGCGCATGCTGGCTGGAGAGAGACCGTGTCTCCGCAGCGACGAGTCACCGAACGTGATCGACGACGCGTCGGATGTCGACGCCCTTCGCTGTATCACGGACGTGTCCTAGAGGTCGGTCTGGCAAATCGGGCAGGCCCGCCGACGGTAATGCCGAATCGGGCACCACCTTGGCCGGTCGCGAAGCGAGAGGATTGGTGCGGGCAAGACTCAGTCGCCTTGCGGCCTCTAACAGGACCGGCATCGGTTCCGATGTTCAGGCCGCTGGGCGGCTCTCCAGCCAGGCCTCGATGTCGCCGCGGCGCCATCCGACAGCTCGGGCGCCGAGCTTGACGGGTCTGGGGAACTCGCCGCGGCCGATCATCTCGTAGATGGTCGATCTGGAGATGCCGCACGCGGAGACGACCGCCGGGAGTCGGTAGATCTCGGGCTTCATGGGAACCTCCGGGGGCGCTGCGATTGCAGCCGGTTGGTGCAGGTCACGGGATATTGGGGTGGCGCTCCTTGCGTCTGTGGGGAGCTGATCGCGGGGTGAGGCGAGAGGTTCGGCGACGCGTTCTGGCCATTCGGTAGGTCTGACGTGGGACCTTCCGTCGTCGCTGTCGTGCCCGTGACGCCCAGCGGCGTCCGCCGGAGAAGTGGTTTCGGATGAGATCGCTGCGGTGTCGTGCTGGACTGTCGCTGATCGGCGTGTTGGGGCCCCGGCGCGGTCGCGCTGGCGCGGTCACTCGTTGGCGCGCACCGCCGGAACGTCGATGGAGAATGGCGCCAGCGTCGCGCCCGCGCGGGCGGCGGCACGTCAAGAGCGGTCGAAGCGCGCTGGTGGCGGCAGGCGGGCCAAGAGGGTGGGAGTCTGGGAGCGCTTCGGTGCATCGACGTCGTGAGGTCGGGGGACGGGATATAGGGCGCTCCGGTTCGCCCGGCTTGATCGTACGCCGCGGGGACGGCCGGTGTCAGGAGTTATCGGATGGAGATTCGCCGAGGTGCCGTCGGCGTCGAGACTGTCAGACGCTCCCTGCGCGGGAAGTCCGGCGGCTACCTTCCCAGCACGACGATCTCCTCGAGTGGCGTGCCGGAGATTCGAGTATCCCGACCGCGAAATCCACGGGCAGACCCTTGCGTGGTGTCAGTTGGTTGGGGGGTCGGTTTGGCCGTCGTTGTTGGCGCCCCAGCAGGTGATGGTGCCGTTGGGGCGTGTGGCGCAGGTGTGGGCGAGTCCGGCGTCGAGGGTGAGGTGTTGGCCGCTGGGTGGGTCCGATGCGCCTGGGTCGGCGCCCCAGCAGGTGATGGCGCCGTCGGCGTCTAGGGCGCAGGTGTGGCTGTCGCCGGCGGCGAGGGCGGCGAATTGTCCGGTGGGGGCGTTGGTTTGGCCTGCGCCGTTCCAGCCCCAGCAGGTGATGGTGCGGTCGGGGCGGAGGGCGCAGTTGTGGTTGCCGCCGGCGACGAGGGCGGTGAACTGTCCGGTGGGCGGGTCGGCGACTCCGGCGTCGTTGGCGCCCCAGCAGGTGATGGTGCCGGTGGTGTGGAGGGCGCAGGTGTGGCTGTTGCCGGCGCTGAGGGCGGTGAATGTTCCGGTGGGGATGTTGTCGAGTTGTCCGGCGCTGTTGTTGCCCCAGCAGGTGATGTCGCCGGCGAAGCGCAATGCGCAGTTGTGGTTGCCGCCGGCGGCGACGGCGCTGAACTGGCCGCTGGGCGCGTCGGTGGCGCCGAGGGCGGTGTTGCCCCAGCAGGTGACGGTGAAGTCGGTGCGTAGTCCGCAGGTGTGGTAGTAGCCGGCGCTGATGGTGTGGTAGCTCCCGTCGGGTGGGCTGGCTTGTCCGTGGTTGTCGGCGCCCCAGCACGCAACGGCGCCGTCGGCGCGCAGGGCACACGTGTGGCTGGACGCGCCGGTGACTTCGATCTCGCCGGTGTCGCTGGCGCCGAGGGTGTAGTAGCCGCCGGCGGCGACGGCGGTGTACTCGCGCGCTGGTCCGCCGCTTTGGCCGGTGCCGGGGTGGCTTCCCCAGCAGCCGATGGTGGCGTTGGCGCGCAGCCCGCACCCATAGGTGGAGGCGGCGGAGCCGGCGGCGAGCGACGCGAACCGGCCGGGCGGCGTGTTGGTGTAGCCACCTGTGTTGGCTCCCCAGCACGTGACCGCATCATTGGCGTCGAGCGCGCACGTGCTGGCGCTGAATCCCTCAATGGATCTGAACTGTCCCCCCGGCGCGTTTGTTTGGCCGAGCCCGTTGGCGCCCCAGCAGCTGACGGTCCCGTCGGCGCGCAGCCCGCACGAGTGGGCCCAGCCGACAGTGACGGCGCTGAAGCGTCCCGCCGGCGCGTCGGCTTGTCCGTGCGTGTTGGCGCCCCAACACGACACGGCGCCGTCGCCGCGCAGCCCGCACGTGTGCTGGTAGCCGGCCGCGACCGCGGAGAACGGTCCGCTCGGCGCGGTGGCCTGGCCGGAGTCATCTTGGCCCCAACACGACACGGCGCCGTCGCCGCGCAGCCCGCACGCGTGGAAGAACCCCGTCGAGATGGACTGGAACTGTCCCTGCGGCGGGCTCGCTTGGCCGGAGTCGTCTTGGCCCCAGCAGGTCACCGTGCCCTCGGCTCGGAGCCCGCACGCGTACCACACGCCCGCCGCGATCGCACCGAACTGCCCGGTCGGCGCGTCGGTTTGGCCGTGGCTGTCGTTGCCCCAACACGCCACGGTCCCGTCGGCGCGCAGCGCGCACGTGTGGCCTTGGCCGATGGCGACCGCGGTGTAACCCGACGGCCGCGGCGTCGCCGCTGCCGCCGCGGTGGGTTGGGTGGTGATCACCGAGATTGGTGTGCTCTGCAGCCACCGGCCGACGGTGGCGTCGGTGGGGAAGAACCGCGCCCGCGGCAACAGGGTGCCGCTCAGTGTGCCGTCGCTTTGGACCTTGCGCAGGCCGAACTCCACCCGACCATCAGCGACTCGGCGGGCCACGATCCGCACCACGACCTCGGTCGCGGCTCGGTCTGTGGTCGCGGCGACGGACACGGTCAGCGGCGAACTCCGCAACCAGCGTCCCACCGCCACATCGGTGGGGAAGAAGCGAGCCCTCGGCAACATCGTGTCATCCCACGTCCCCGCGGTGTCGCGCTGGCGCAGCCCGAACTCGATGCGCCCATCGGCGAGCTTGCGGGCGACGATCCGCACGACGTCGGAGCCGTCGTCGGTCTGCGCCGCCACAGGTGGCGACACCGCCGCCACCCCCAGCACCGCGACCAGCGCGAGGGCAGCGACGAGGGCGTTCTTCGTGGCGCGGCGGCGCCGCGTGGGGATGATCCGGGATCGGGGCGCCGTCGGCGCCGTTGAAATCGGCGACAGGCGCCGCGAATCGAGTTCAGCGCGGGCGGACTCGGCGGGGTCGGCGGTGCTCACGGGGTGGCTCCCTTCGGGGCGGATCGGGCCTCAATTGCCGTTGAACGCCCACGCGACCCTCCGAAGGGAGCCCCGAGAAGGGCCCTCCCCGCAAACGGGTCGCACCAGGGAGCCCAGCAAGGCTCCGGCGTTCAACGGCACCGCCGACACTACACGCCGCCACCAGGCGGCGCCCAAGGGGCGAGAGCCCGCGCCTCTGCGCGGCGACGGCAGGTGGCGGCGGGGACTGGCGGTCGGACTCGGATCGGCGCGGAGGTGGTGGGCTTGGGGGGAGCGGACGCGGCTTGGTCTTCTTCGCCGCAGGTTGGTGTGACGGTCACTGCGGTCGGGGTGCGGGCCTGTAGGAGGCGACAGGATTTCTCGCGTTCGCCGTCGGCTCCCGGCACCGTCGCGACGCCCCTTGGGGTGTGTGGCGTACGGTGTGGGTGCCTTCGGTTCTCTCGCTGGCGGGCTCGGCTCGCCGCGAGAGTGATTGACAGTTCGCTGCGGCTCGGGCTGCTTGTTGGGGTCGCCGCCCGGCCGCTCCCTGTCCTATGGGGTCACTGGCCGGTTTGTGGGTCCGGTGACCGGCCCCCCGACGCGCTCGGGGGATTCTCATCGAGAGCTTGTTGGTGGATGTTTCGGGCCGCGTTCGCGTCGGCGCCGTCGCGGTGGCCGCACCGTTGGCAGCGGAACACTGCTCGGGTCGGGCGGTTGGCGGCGACGGTGTGGCCGCAGTTGTGGCAGCGCTGGGATGTGTACGCGGCGCGGACCCGCACGACTTCGCCGGCGCGGGCGGCGGTCTTGTCGGCGAGGCGCCGTGTGGTGGTTCCCCAGGCTTGGTTGAGGATGGCGCGGTTGAGGCCGCTCTTCGCGCCCACGTTGCGGCCCGGCGCGTCGATGGTGCCCCGAGCGCTGTTGGTCATCGCTTGGATCCGGAGATCCTCCACGGCGACGATGCGGTAGCGATCCGCGATGTGGGCGGTCACCCGTTCGGCCCAGTCCCCGCGGCGGCGCCGGGCGCGGCGGCGCAGCTTGGCGGCGTGGCGGCGCTTGTGTTCGTAGCGGTTGCTGCGCCGCCAGCACCCGCCCGGTTCGTGGCTGCACGGGTCGCCGTCGCACGGGTTCGTGCGCCGGGCGCGGGCCATCGCCCGCTCGAGGCGGCGCAGGCGTTCCCAGTCGGCGGGGCTCAGCAGCTGCGGGGCGTCGAAATACACGACCTTGTTGGTGTGGTCGGCGAGGGTCAGCGAGCGCGCGATCCCCACGTCGAGGCCACAGGAGGTGCCGGCCGGCGCGGCTTCCTGCGCGGGGGCGGCGGCGCTCATCGTCACCCACCAGTCACCGACCGCGTCGCGGGTGACGCGTAACAAGGCGCCCCTGCGGTACGCCTCCGGCGGCGGGGTGCGGCCCGCATCGACGCGCACCCGACACCTGATCGGCGCCTGTCCCCGAGCCGTCGGCAGGCGGAGGTCACACTTGCGTTTGGAGATCTTCTGGAGCGTGTCGCCAGTGGTGGCCTGCCACGAGAAGCCGATCGTTCCACCGCGGCGCGCGCGGTAGCGGGGCGCGCCCCGGCCCCGAACGGCTCGGCTGTCCCTCAGCGCCTGTTGCGCGAGGCGCAGCGCCTGGCTCTGCACCCGGGCGGGCACCTCGGCGAGCCACGGCGCCTCCGCCGGCGCCAACTGCTGCAACTCCGTGTAGCTCAGCGCCCGCACCGCCGCCCCATCCTTGGCGCACTGCTGCTGATGTTGAACGGACCGGTTGTAGATCCAACGCTCCGCGCCCGCATACTGCCGGAACAAGCGCTCGATCTCCGGCGACGGGTAGAGCCGGAGCCGGTAGCCCCGCACCCTCGGCGCGTCGGTTCCCTGAGGAGGCGCGGACTGCACGCTCGCGTCGGCGGCGGATCGTTGTGATGCGGACATCAGGACTCCCTCCCGGGTCGGCTGGTCAAGGTGTGTCGGCGTCGTCGAGGAGCGCCTCGACGAGCGCGGTGAGGTAGCGGCGGCGGGTGATGCCGGCCACTTCCGCGGCGGCGTCGAGTTCGGCCAGCGCCACCGTCGAGAGCCACAGAGACAGTGGCCTGCCCGGGCCGAGACGACCGCTGGCAGCCGCGTGGGGCAGGCCCAGGGCGATGCGCCGCTCATCGGCGGGCGTTGGCTTCAGCTCCTCTTGGACCCGTTCAGACAGTTCGAGATGTGCGGTGAGAATCACCTTGCTGGGGGACCGGCGCGTTGTAGCGCTATGGGTCCGGAGCCTGGCGAGCAGGTCCGCGTCGACGAAGACGACGACAGACTTCTTGGTTGATGGGCCAGGTGGCCGGGACGTTGGCCGGCCGGTGGGGTCCGGCGGCGCGAACGCGGCGGCGTCGATGCGGGGCGGGCCGGGGCGGCGCGGGCCACTCACCGGTGGGCTCCCCGGGCGGTCGGGGCACGGCGGGCGCGCAAGCGCCCGAGGATCTCACCGGTGAGGTGCCGGTAGTCCTCAGCGAGCGCGCGGGCGGCGCGGGCAGGCTCGTCGTTGTCGGTGCTGTGGGCGTGGTGGGCGTACTCGTCGGCGGTGAGACCCAGCCGCCGCGCCCCATAGGCCGCCTCGGAGTTGGCGCGGACGGCGGTCCGGAACACGCGCAGGTGTCCCTCGCCGACGATTCGTAGGTCGTCACGCAGTCGCGTCTCGAGACGGCGCACCTCGGTGGGGACCTGCATCAAGGCGATCCCGAGAAGCGCCAGGCCCGCATTGTGGCGTGTTCGGATGTCGCGCCAGACCGGCGCGAGCGCGCCGATCGCGGCGAGAGAACCGTCATCGGCGCGGGTCGGGATCACGACCCCGTCAGCGGCGGCGAGCGCGAGACGGCTCAGTGCGCCCAGCCCCGGCGGACAGTCCACGACGACGAGGCGATAGCCGCCGCCGAGGCGCCCCAACACATCGGCGAGCGCGCCGACAGCATCAGAAGCCAGACATGCCTTGACGTTGACCGCGAATCCCAGGCGCGGACCGCCGGCGAAGACATCCAATCCAGCGCGCCCGGTCGGAGCCGGGCGAGGCGTCGTGCCGTGCAGCAACGCGCCCACGAGAGCCGAACCCTGATCGTCGGCAACCTCACCCCGATAACCGAGATCCAACGCCAGGTCCCCCGAGGGATCGAGGTCCACGCACAGCACGCGCTCGGGGTGAAGCAGGCGCGCCGCTTGGGCGGCCACGTTGGCGCACAGGCCGGTCTTGCCGACGCCGCCCTTCGAGCTCAACAGAGCCAGAACTTCCGGCACTCGTCCTCCCTCAGCGAGCCGCCGCGCCGTGCGGCCGCTGAGCCGCAAAGCAACCGGTTTGCCCCGAGCGGCAGATGGAGTCCCCGCGCCGACGCGTCGGCGGGGCTGCCGTCTCGGCGCACTCCAGGATGGGGATGGATTGATCGTCGAGCATGCGTTGCTTCCCGTGGTATCTCGAAATGTATTCTATATGAGAACTCTGGGTTTCCTACCTCGTCTCGGCGCATCGCTAGATTGCATCCATGAGCGTCGGAGCCATCGTCTATGCGCGCGCCTCGACAGAGGAGCTGGCTTTCGACGCCTTGGCGCTCGCAGCGCAGCACGACACCGCTGCCGCGGCCGTCGCTGCGCGAGGCTGGCGTGTCCATGCGTCGGCACTGGACCGCGGCATCGACAGTTCGGTGGCTCCTGATGAGCGACCCGCTCTGGGGCGCACTCTTGCAGACCTCGCTGGGGGCGCCGCGGGTGCGCTGGTGGTCGCCCGGCTCGATCGCGTCAGTCACAGCGTTCGGATCTGGGCCGATTTGGTGGAGCGCAGCTATCAACAGCGCTGGGCGATCGTCGTCGTTGAGGAGGGCTTCGAGTCGCCATCGGACAGCGGCGAGGGCGCTGCGGCGCTGTTCGCCGCGGCCGCCCGGGTAGAGCAACGTCGGCGCAGCGCCCGCGCCCGCGCCGGGCTCGCCGCCGCCCGAGCCGGCGGCACACGACTCGGTCGACCCATCGAACACACCCCCGAGGCGCGCCAACTCATCCAGGAGTTACGCGCTGCCGGCAATACGTACCAACAGATCGCCGACCACCTCACCGCTGCTGAAATCCCCACCGCCCGCGGCGGGCGTTGGCGTGCCAGTACCGTGCACAGACTCCTGCGCAGCACCCGCTTTGACGAACAAGCCGTCGCCGGCGCAGCGTTGCAAGACAGCGGGTCGACACCGGCTGCCGGAGCCCCTTCGGCGGACCAGGCTGAGCGCGCCGCGGAATTCGATCGGCAATTTCCCGACAGTTACAACCTTTCTCGACCTCCCGACGCCGAAGACCGCGACGCACGCTGACCGCGGTGTGCAAGCACCCTTGGGGCCGTTCCTGGGCGGGGGAGAGTGCTGCGACACCCGAGGGTTGGGTTGAGTTCGCGACGGTTCAATAACGGTTCGTGGTCCGTCTCCGGTGGGGTGGGGGTCCTTATGTTGCGGGCCCCTGTTCCCCGATTGGAGAGGAGATCATTATGTGGATCATCGATGACCGGACAGGCAGGGCTGGTGAGGCGGTGTCGACGTCGGAGGAGGCGCTGTTGGCGCTGAGCGCCAATACCGAGGAGCGGCTCGGTCGGGGTCTGCGGCACGTGTGGCGCTTTGTGCATCCCGACGACGCTGTGGTTGACAGCGACGACGGCGAGGGCGACGAGCCCGAGCGGCGGACCCTGCAGGCTGTCGCTGAGCAGCGCCCGGGTGTGCTGGCTGCGGTGCTGAGCCCACCTGAAGGGCGCGCAGTGGGCCATCTGCGGGCTTGGTCGCGGTGGAACCCGCAGTTCGACGCGTTCAACGAGGCGGACGTGCTGGCGTGGCCGCGCACGGTGAGCGAGTTGCGGGGCGAGGCGGCGCTGGCTGAGGCGACCCTCGGCGAGTTGGCGGCGCATCTCAACGCCGGCCTGCGCGGCGATCTGGCGGCGCTGCTGCGGGACTGCGCCGACTTCGTGCAGGTCGGCGACGGCTTCGGGGACCGCGACGAGGCTCCGCTGACGGTGTGGGACCAGTTCCGCTCCGACAGCGACCTGTACGAACTCGACGTGGCGGCGGTCGCCGCGGCGATCGCGTCGGGCCCGCCGGCCTGGGAAGCCCTGGACGAGTGGACCCCCGCTGGCGGCGTCGACGGCGACCCCTACGCGGTGTGCCGCTACGTGTGGGGGCCGCTGGGAGCCCGCGTGCACCTCAGCGCCGCCGAACTGCTCCAGCGGTATCTCGCCGGCGACGCCGCACTGACCCTGTACCGCATGGTCCTGGACTACGGCGCGGGTCCCACCGAGTTCATCTGGCCCGACCAGACCTATGTCTGCTGCGGCCACCCGTGTGGTTGGGGCGACCGCGTCCCGCCGCTGGGCGCCAACAACTGGGGGCGCCCACACGCCGAGGCCTATGCGCGGGGGCGCTGCTGTCGGATCTGCGGCCGCGGCCGCTACGCCGGGCTGCTGACCATGCGACAACTCGACAGCGATGAGACCGCGACCTTCGGCGTCAGCGAGACCCTCGAAGAGCTGCCCGCGGCGACGCTCACTGCGATTGCCCGCGACGGTGCCGACGCGATCGCCTGCGACCTGCGCCGTTGAACCCCCACCGGTCGGGCGGGCCAGACACCCCCTTTCTGCGCCCGCCCGGCGCTCCCTGCCCCGCGGCGCCGAGCCTTAGCGAGGAAACCTTGAGAGTGCGTTGTGAGAGTCAACGCGAGGACCGGCCCGGAGCAGCACAGGCGCGATTCGTAGATTGGGAGGGGTGATGGCGAGGGGACTGCGGGACGTCTCAGAGGAGGCGTTCGTGGGCGGTCGGTGGCGGCCGGCGAAACTCTGGGACGAGGACCCGGCCGTCGCCGACGGCGCCGTGAGACGGGTCCTCGTGCTCGGCGACATCCACAACCACGACGGCGTCCTGCACGCCGCGCTGCGGGTTGCCGAGCGCGAACGCTGCGACGCGGTGGTCTCGGTCGGGGACTTCTGGCTGCAGGACTGCTCCTGGGACACCCGGCCCCGGACGCAATCCGAGGGCTACCCGTCGATCGGCTGGGCGCCGCTGATGCGCCTGGTGATGCGAGCATCGGTCCCGGTCGTCGTCATCGATGGCAACCACGAGGTCTGGCCCTGCCTGGTCGACTACGCCGAGCGCCCCGATGTCGCCCAAGCGCGGGCGGCGGGCCGGCCCCTGCACCTCGGCGGGACGTTGTGGTGGGCCGACCGGGGCAGCACCTGGACCTGGAGCGGGCGACGTTGCGGCGCCCTCGGCGGCGCCGTCAGCCCCGACAAGTTCATCGCCAAGCTCACCCCCTACCGGTGGCCCGACCACGAAGCCCCCAACCGCGACGACCTCTCCCGGCTGCTCGCCAACGCGCCCGACGGCCTGGATGTGCTGTTCTGCCACGACGCGCCCGCCAGCGTCAAGGGGCTGCGGGGCGTGCCGGAGGCGCTGATCCCAGCGTGGATCCGCGCCGAGTGCAACGACGTGCGACACCTCCTCCAGGATGCTGTCGAGGGGACCGGACCCGCCCTGGTGTTCCACGGTCACTGGCACCAGACCAACCACGAACACATCCGCGACGGAAACACCGAAGTCTTCGGCCTCAACCGCGACGGCCACCCCGGCAACATCGCGGTCCTCGACCTCGACGACCACAGCGGCGCCTACCTCGCCCCCACCGGGGACTAGTTGACAACCGGGGACGTTGTCCCCGGGGCTGGGGTGGGGGACAGCCGCCCACTCGCCCGAGCTGTCCATTTCAGGTATGGATGCTGCACCGGTTCTTGGGGCGCTTCCGGAGACCTTCGCGACATCGCAATACCGCGAAGCTGCAGGCGTCGCGGCGTCGTCGGCCTCCCGGGCGCTGCGCCGGCTGGCCGAGCGCGGCCACCTGCACCGCATGGGCCACGGCTGGTGGCAACAGCCTGCCCCGACATCGCCGCCGCCGGCGACCCGCGACACATCGCCGGGGCTGTGGGCGCCGGAGGTGGAGCGCGTGTTGGATGGGCTGTTCGGGCCGCGTGGGCGGCGCCTCGGCTATCTCAGCGGGCTCTCCGCGGCGGGGATCCCGCTGACGTTCCCGCTGACGGTGGCCACCACGTCGCGTCCCGGCGCCCGGGTCCGCTCGGCGGGCATGGTGCATGTGCGCGAGAGCGACGACGTCCTCGCCGTGGGGGCCCGCTGGTTCACCGAGCGGACTGCTGTGTCCACCCCGGACCGGGCGCTACTGGAATGCGCTCAGTACCCCGCCAGCGCTCCCCGCTGCGAGGAGTACATCGGGTACGCGATCTGTTGGGGCGGCGACACCTTCGCCGCCGCCGGCGTGCAGGCTCTAGCGGCGCGGCTGGGTTGGCGCGCGGGCTTGCGCCGCATCGCCTCCGTCGCTGCGGGCCTGGCCGAGACCGCCCCGGCCGGAGACCTGCTCGTGCGCCCCGCCGAGGAGTGGTCGGAATTGGACGCAGCGCCGGGCCGCGGCGATCGGTGGATCGACCTGACCAGCCGCCCCGCAGCACGCTACCCAGGCGGATGGACCGACCAGGCCCGGCGCGTGGCCTGGTGGACGACGCCTGACGCGCTCGCCAACCAGATCGCCGGATGAACCGCTCAGAACAACCCGCGCCGACAGCGGTCGCCGATCGTGACCGCATCCAGCACGAGCCGGAATGAGCCAACAGCGCGGCGCGAGGCCCGGTGCCCGCAGCCACCCAGAACTTCAGCACCACCCTCGAAGGCGTCGAGGCACACCCTGCCGGCGCACCTACCCACCTCGACCCGCCCACCAATCCCGGCATCGACCTCGAGTCGCGGTCGCGGTCTCAGGCCACCCTTTGAGCTTCGCCGGCAGCTACAACCTCTCCGAACCCCCCACACCGCAGCGCTAGCTCGGGCGCCAGGGCCAGCACGCGAACGCACCGATGTCCCAGCGGCTGCGCGGCACCCCACCCGCGACCCCGCCGCCCGTAGAGCGCGCACGGGACGTGCTGCCGGGGAGGCCTCGGCGCTGATCCAGGCCGTAGGCCACCGCCCCCCGGCGCCGCGGGAGCGGGCATATCGGTCACCGCGCCCCCGCTCGCGGGGAGACGAACCCAAAGCCGGGTCCACCAGAACCGATGCGACGCGGGCGATCAGGCGGCGCCGTGGTGCCCGGGGCGGCGCGCCGCGGCGCGGGGGAGGGTTTCGCGACGGTTCAAAAACGGGCCGGGGCCGGGTCGTCGGCGTCGAGGGGTTCCTAGGTTGCGGGCCCCTAATTCCGACTGGGAGGAGTCAGTCATGTACATCATTGACGACAGGACGGGCGCTGTGGTGCGCACGGTGTCCTCGACCGAGGAGGCGCAACTCGCCCTCCGCAGGGACACCGGGGGCCGGCTCGAGCGGGCTTTGAGGAACATCTTCGACTGCGAGCATCCCGACGACGCGTTCCGCGACGACCGCGACAAGGACGAACGGGAGTCGCGCACGGTGCGGACCCTCGCCAGGGAGACGCCGGTGCTGGGCGTGGCGCTGCGACCCCCGGGCAGCGCCGACACCAGGCGACGGTGGCATCCCTGGGAGCTGCGCTGGGACATGTTCACCGAGCGTGACGTGTTGGACTGGCCGCGCAGCATCTCGGAGTTGCGCGGCGAGGCGGCGCTCGCCGAGGCGAGCATCGCCGAGTTGGCGGCACATCTCAACACCTCCTTGCGCGGCGACATGGCGGAGGTGTTGCGTGCGGGAGCGCGCTACATCGACGAGGAGGACGCAGGGTCCGGTGACCGCGGCGGCGACGAGCCCGCCACGGCGTGGGATCGGTTCCGCTCCGCCAGCGGCCTGTACGAGTTGAGCCTTGAGGAGGCCGCCGAGGCGATCGCCGCGGGCGCCGTGGCGTGGGAGGCGCTGGATGAGTGGTCACCGTCCGGCGGCGTCGACGGCGACCCCTACGGCGTGTGCCGGTTCGGATGGGGGCCGCTGCGAGCCCGCGTGCGCCTCACCGCCGCCGAGTTGCTCGCCGTCTATCTCGCCGGTGACGCCGATCTGACGCTGTACCGCGGGGTCTACGACTACGGCGACGGGCCCACCGAGTTCATCTGGCCTCACCAGGGTCGGGTCTGCTGCGGCTTCGAGATCGGCGCTCGCGGCGACCGTGCGGCGCCGATCCGCGTCCACGACTGGGGGAGCCCGCACGTGTCCGTGTCCGAGGCTTGGGGGTGCTGCCGGATCTGCGGCACCTCCTACCCGGGGGCGCTATTGACCCGCCGACGCCTCGAAGACGGCGAGACGGCGACCCTCGGCGTTACCGAGACCCTCGACGGGCTCCCCCAAGCGACGCTCGCCGCCATCGCCCGCCACGGCGCCGACGCGCTCGCCTGCGACCTGCAGTGACGCCCACGCGACCCAACACCCCCGGTGGGCGGCACACCAGCCGCCCACCGGGGGTGTTCTCGCCGGTGGCTCAGCGGGCAGCCTGTCCCATCTCGACGCATAGATCGGGGCGGGCCACCGAAGATCGTCGAGGCGCTCGGGTGCGCCGAGGAGTCGCCCCGAGTGGCCCAGGCGCGCATTCCTCGGCTGGCCGCGGTGATGGCGACAGAATCACCCGCCGCCGCAGAGGAGGCCTTCGTGGGCGGCCGATCCCATCGATTCTGACGGCGCCGCGGCGCGGGTGGTCGTGTCGGGCGACATCCACAACAGCGCCGCCGTCGCGGAAGCGGCGCTGACCGTCGCTGTACACGAGCGGTGCGACGCGGGGTCTCCGTCGGGGACTTCTGATTGCAGGACCGCTCCTCGGACACCCGACCACAGACACAACTGGAGGGTCACCCGTCGATGTCCTGGGCGTCGTGGTGCGCCTGGCGATGCGCGCTCCGATCCCGGTCATCTTCGTCGCCGGCAACCAGGAGGACTGGCCCTACCTCGCCGCCTACACACAGCGTCCCGTCGTGATCCAGGCGGGGCGGCCGCTGCACCTCGGCGGGACGCTGTCGTGGGCCGACCGGGGCAACACCCGGCCCTCGAGCGGGCGACGCTGCGGCGCCCTCGGCGGCACCATCACTTCGCATCAGACTCAAACCGAGAACTGTGCAAGAGACGATGACAAGCGGCATCCTTCGTGAACCGCCGCTGAGACCTCCCCGACGGCGGGGTGTGTTCCTGCATCACAGACATGACTACCTCCTAATCGAGGTGTCAAGCCAACAGGGGGAACCTCGGGGCGACTTCACCGGCGAGACTGTGCGGTCAGGGTGGTTAGCATGCGGGCAACGGATAACACCCTGGTGGCCAGACGACGACCGTGTTGTCGATGGTCGTTGCCCGCACGGGAGCTTCGCCCGTAGCGGCTAGCAACCGCTGCAAGCTGTAGACGCCCTCGTTGCTCACGGGCACAGCGCAATCGGCGACGCCAAGCGCGACGTAGGCCTTGTGGCCTCGCAAGAGGCTGCGCATCTGCTCGATGCTGCGCACGATGGGCATCTCCTTGAGGAGATGCTCGCTCGCGTCGATGGTCTCATAGCCTCGCTCGGGGGCGGGGACGTTTCTCGGACTCGCCGGCATGATTACCTCCAGGGGGTTCGGAACATCAGGCTGCCGGAGTGGGAGAACACCGGTTCTTGTGTTCACCATCTGCCAGCAGCAGGCGACGCGGTGACCGTGAGCGGCGGTCGCCTGGAATGTGTCACCGACCGCACACTCGCCGTGAGCCCTGAGAGCTCGGCGCAGCACGTCGCCCGGCGTCTGGGCGTCGGCGGCGGCGGTGACGATGTGCATGGGCCTGGACAGCCTCTCGTCGTCACCGGTCCAGTGCGGCGCTTCAAAGTCGGCAGTCATGTGCGGGTTCGGATCCGCTCGAGTGATGTCCGGTGATCGGTGTCCGGCACAATCCCGACTTGTGGCGCTGCGTCCATGTCACGTCAGGATCTTCACGTGGTTGGCGAGCCGTGTCCAGGGGTTTCCCAAATCCAGCGTCGGCAACGCGGGAGTCGGGTGTCGCGGTCGCCCTGAAACGGTTGTTGCACGCTGCGGGAGCGTGCCCGGTGCAAGCCAGGCCAGCCGCTGGTCAGGGCCCGCGCTCGCGGTACGGTCGCGCGGCGTCGAACGCTCACAATCAACTTGGCTCACGCCGTCGCGCGGCGTCGAACGCTCACAATCAATTTGCCTCACACCGTCGCGCGGCTGTCAGATCGTCGCGCGATTCATATGCACCGTCGCGCGGAGGCCTCCTCGCCCGATCAGGCCGCCTAGCACGGTCGCGCGGCCTAACGGCACCGTCGCGCGTCCTGAGACGTTTCGGCGCAGCCGGAACGTCACAGATGTGTGGTGCCTTGCTCTTGGGCGGTTGCAGCGTGAGTTCTGTCGTCAGGGGGCTCGCTCGGTCTGATGAGATCATTCGGCGTGTCGGGATGTGGTTGGGTTCGCTCGGTCGTGGTGTGCTCGGAATGGGACGATGGTGCGCTGGGGGAGAGAGATTCGTGGCTGTCGCGGTTGGCGTGTGGGCGGGGCTTCGTCTGTCCCGGGTGGTCGCGGGCTCGCGACGGCCGAGTCTCTCGCGCCCGCCCGCCGGTGGGCGCTGCAGCGAGAGTCTGGACCTGCCCGGGATTCGCGCAGCCCGAGGTTTGACCCGGGTTTCGCACGGTCAGCTTGGGGCTCATCTCGCGAGTTGGTTCGGCGTGGTCGTTGTGCGGGTGGTCTTCTATGGGTATTCGAAGGTATGGAACCGCGGGGCGCCATTCGTCTTCGAAAGGCGCAGCACGACGAGGCTCCTGTGACCGAACACCTTGGCGATGGCCCATACTTCGTCGAAGTGTGAGAACTTGACGGCGCTGAGGTCCGGGTAGGGCGGCTGCGCGTCGGGGCCGAACGCACCCTCAAGCTGGCCGCCGGCGTTGCCCTCAAGCGCCGCCACGAGCCACTTCTCCCCGCGGACGTTCGCCATCTGGCCCCGGCGTTCCTTCTTGTTGATGGATTCTTGGAGTGCTGGGACGAGATAGTCCACGCCTCCCGCGAGAAACGCTGCCGGCGAGTCCGACGTAATCACATGGACCTGAACACCGCCGATCGCATCACGGGCAGGTTCGGGAGGCCCTGTTACGCGCACATGGCGTGGTTCGATGTTGTCGGTGAAGCAGTCCAGGATGTCGAGGGGGTACCAGTAGTCGCAGTGCTGCGCCAAGTTTGCCCGCGCCCACTCATTGATGTCCTGGATAGGTTTGCCCGGAGGCCGTGATCTCAACCATGGCTCGGTCCACCAGTCCGTCTGGGACCTTTCGGGGTGGTAGCGGTCAGAGTCCAGCTTGGCGTTGGCGCGGGCTTCCATTTGCTGGGGCGTTCCTGTGTGGGATTCGGCCTCGGCCAGGACGGGGACCATGGCCGCCACGAAGTTCTTGAGCGTGCGGTCGGGGGGCCTGTCCTTGGGACTCAGATCCGAGACGATCACCGTCCAGAGGTGTGTCAGTTCGCGGAATGGCTTCCGGCGCATGCGGCGTTCCGCGGCGCGCAGAGAGCGGGCGGCGTCGTTCGTGAACAGAGTGATCTCGACGGTGACCTCGCGTTGGCCGGCGAGGGTCACCCTCAGGTCCGGCGTGCGAGTGTTGCTCTCGGGCAGCCACTCGTGGCGGACCACGTCTTCGAGTTCGCAGATGGCGTCGAGCGCTGCCCGCTCGTCTTCTCTGGGCTCGCGTTCGGCCATGATGCGCCTCATCGGTTCCTTGCCGACGATCGACCGTACAGCGCGAAGAGCGCGACCCAGCGATGGCGTGCCCCAGGGATCGCGCCGCTGGCCCTGGCTTGACCAAGAGGAAACTCGTCTCCGAGAGGTGGCCGGTGCGCTGTGATCTAGGAGCCCGAGAAGATCCTCGCGATCAGACGCCACAGCCTCAACCACCCTGAACCTCCCCGAGGTTTGATCGAGGCTTGATGTGCTCTGGTCCGGTTCGCGGAGAATCCGTCGGCGAGTCACGCGATCGCGCGCCGCCCACCGCGGTCCCCTGCCAACGACCGGCAAGGTCAGCCGCGTCCCGTAACGGTGACGAGTCGTCCGGTGGCGGAGTTGGTGGCTCGGCGGCGCTCGGAAATCCGTAGGGGTCGTAGGCCGCCCCGGCAGCGTCAGCGGTCGACAGCAGGAGCGCTACCGACGCTGGGAACAGCAAAACTACAGCCAAAGTCGATGCTGCTAGACATCCGCCGGCCCATCGTCGTAGCCATGCGCAATCGCCCATCAGCGCGCCGAGCAGCGCCCACAGGAGGGACACTCGGGAATTTTGTGTATCGGGCGTGATCTGAGGGTCCGCAGCTGCGCGACGCGAGTCTCAGTTGCCGCTCAGGTCCGCGTTCAGGTCGCGGACTGTTGAACAGGCCGACCTATCGTGGTCAGCTGGCGACGCCGTCGAAGACGCCTCCGTCCGCTCCGATCTGTGTCGGGGGCGAGCCGAACTCGTGGCAAAAGGGGTCGACTTCGTGGGGCAGCCCGATGAATGATCCAACATTCGAGGAGATGGTCGAACTCGTCCGCGAGCTATACATCGACGACGACCCGACGTCTCCGGCGGAATCCCTCAAGGACTTCTATCCCTCTACGGTCGGGGAACTACGCGCCAACCTGCTCGCCGGACTGATCGAACGTTCCGAGGACTCCAAGCTCGAATGGGACGCTGTCGCCTTGATCGCGCAGCAAACGCTCCGCTCCGGGGAATGTCTCCCCCAAGCCTTGGCCGACTGGGTCGCTGCTGTTCTCGCCGGCGACCGGCCCCGGCCCACTAAGGGGGCACAGGCCACGGCGTATCGGGACTTCAGATGGCGCCTCGCCATACGCCACTTGCAGAACGAGTTCGGTTTGGCGCCTACGCGTAACGCGACGTCCGACGCGGACTGCGGATGCGATGTCGTCGCCGAGGCAGCAGGTGCGAGGTACAAGACCGTCGAAGCCGTGTGGAGCGGACGAGGCGAGTTCTTTCGCCCGTCCTGACGGACTCCGGATTCCGTCAGGATGCGCCCTCGTGGGAACGGGTGCGACGATACCGGCATGCTCTCGAGTGCCCAGCAAGCTGATCACCTCCAATCCCGCCGCCAAGTCGAAGCGCGAACTGACCCATCTTGGAGCTCGCTCGACCGGTTGATGGCGGCGGGATCGTTCCTCCAGCCGCCCCGCGTCGGCGAGCGCTCTATTGGCTGGCGGGTCAGTGGAATCGACGCGTGGCCCCGGAGTCGGCCGCGCGCCGAGGCGTTGCAGCGCCAGCGCTCAGGATTCGGCGCCAACTAGCGTCCTGAGACCATGCCACCAGATTCCCCGGCCAAGGCAGCAAGACGACCCCGGACCATCGTGTACATCGACGGGTTCAACTTCTTCCACGGCGCGGTGAAGGGAACTCAGCACAAGTGGCTCGACATCATGGCGCTGTGCCAACGCCTGCTGCCACGCGATGAAATCGTCAAGATCCGCTATTTCACGTCTCGGACGAGCGCCCGCCCCGACGATCCCCGACAACCGGTTCGCCAGGAGACGTATCTGCGGGCTCTCGCCACTCTGCCGCTTGTCGAGATCCACTTCGGCCACTTCGTGACTCGGCCTGTTCGGCTGCCGCGAGCAAACCCGCAGCCCGGCGAATCGCGGACTGTCGAGGTGCTCCGGACCGAAGAGAAGGGCTCCGACGTCAACTTGGCGACCTACCTCCTGCTGGACGCGTTCAAGGGTCATTGCGACACGGCAGTGGTGGTCAGCAACGACTCGGACTTGGCTCAAGCCATCGATGTCGCCCAATCAGAACTTGGCATCAAGGTGGGCATCATCAATCCGCATCCACGGAAGCGCCGATCCTATGAACTCCAGGGGCTCAACTGTCAGTTCTACAAGCAGGTCCCCCGCGATTTGCTGGCTCAGACGCAGTTGCCGGACGTCGTGTACGACTCGACGGGGCCGATCCGCAAGCCTGACTGCTGGTAGAACGCTCGAAGGCCCGCCGAAGCGGGCCTTCGCCCAGCCACCGAAGCGGCTGGGGGGATATGCCGTCATCGTACCCCATGGGGTACGACCCCATCAACATCGACATCCGCCAGCGTCAAGGCCGCTGCCCGACAGCGCCGTCGAAGTAGGCCCGATGGCCGGAGGTGCTCGTCGGGATTGCGCGCCGTCGCGTTGTGGAGCGGCTTGCGCATCGTTGTGTGACATGGCGGCGGGGCATGCTCGATTGTGGGAGTGGCTAGTCGGAATTCGTGCCGCGCGAGGAGTTCGGGATGGGTCGTGTTGAAGCGTTCGGGTAGCGCCAGCCACAGACCGCCGGCGGCTTGTGCGTCCGAGAGCGGATCGTGATGGGTCAGCGGGATCCCGAACTCGGCGGCCAGAGCCTTCAGGCCCCATGATCTCGCTTCGGGCATCGCTGAGCGCGCGAGGCGGTAGGTGCACGCGAACGGGAACGGTTCGGGCCCATAGTCGTAGTGTTCGGCACTTCTCCGCAGGACCGACATGTCGAACGCCGTGTTGTGCGCAACCACCAGATGCCCGTCGAGCATGCCGGCGACCTGCTCCCAGACCTCGGGGAATGGAGGACTGTCTCGGGTGTCGGCAGGGCCGATGCCGTGGAGGACAACATTGAAGGGGTCGAAGCGGTTCCCGGGCCGGCGAATGAGCAGTCTCTGTCTGGCGACGGGGGAGCCCTGGTTGAAGACAACCACCCCGACGGCGCAGGCCGAGCTGCGCTCGCTTGTGGCGGTCTCGAAGTCGATCGCGGCGAACGATCGACCCGAATCGCACGTCGACCAGTCGGTGGCGCCCATCGTTGTCTTCAGTGGCGGTTTCTCGCCCCAATTCGGGAGCGATCAAGCCTCGACGAGCTTGACAGGCCCGAGCAAGGCGCGCGCCGCCGCGGTGAGGGTTGCGGCAACGATGCCGGGCAGCAGCGAAGCCAGGCAGCCGGGCCGTTCGGCTACTTGCTCTGGCGTGATGTACTCGAGGATCTTGTCGTTGCGCTTCCACTGGTGCGAGCGCAGTCGTTCCAGTTGTGCGCCGACGCGCCGCAGATCCTCACCGGTGGCGTGCGCGAACGCCTCTTCGTTGTGGAACAGCCCGGCCTTGGTCAGATTCCCGGAGCCGACCAGCATCGCCTCGACGCCGCCGCCGCGTCCGCGGCGCCGTGGGCTCTCGGCCAACACGGCCCAGACCTTGAGGTGCGCCTCGCGTGCGGGACGGTCGTCGCGGGCCCGCTGGTACCACGTGAGGACCTGAACATCGCCCCGGCGCAGAAACCGGATAGCCGCATCGCGGTCCTTCACTGACATCTCGGTGAAGTGATTCCGCCGCACGTTCCCAATCAACAACGTGACCGGGCGGCCATCGGCCCGTTCGGCCAACCAGGCGATCCCAGCGACGCTCGCGTACCCCACCGCCACGAACAACTCGCCACGAGGGTTCGCCCGAAGGAAGTCCTCGATCAGCGAAGAAGCCGAACGACCCTCAGAACCCCGCCGGTTCACGACGCTGGAGACTATCCGGCACCATCGCAAGCTCGTGACGGTGCCTTCCGGATGCCGCGCCCATCTTGCGCGCTCGGCGCCAACTGCTCATGGTGTGGTCGCTCCAAGAGCGATCGAAGGGCCGGGCAGTTCGTGTCGACGCTCTCGGCGAGAGCGTCCTACTGGATTGCGTGGAGGTGATTGCCGGCGCCGACCCACACCTGAGCCGCCGTGAACCCCGGGCAGGTGCATGTCTCCCGCGATGGCTGAGGACTGGTAGAGTCGGGCCGCTACCTCGACGGTTGTTGGGAGTGGCGCAAGTACACGGAGGTCCGCGGCAGCGGGCACTACGACAGAAAGGTGATGCGATGAATCATCGCTCCGTTCAGGTTGCCGCGAAGTGGTCGCGGCGTATGGTTGACCCCAATTTCCCTGGGGCCGAGACTCACTACATGTTGGTTCCAGCGAGTGAGTTGCCGTCTGGCTTGCCTTTGGATGCGAATCCGAGGGATCCGAACATCAACCGTCCGGTCTATCGGGCGATCTCCCAGTCTCTTCGCCAAGAGGATGACAGTGTTGATGGGAGCTTCCACCTCAAGCATCGGGGAATCACGATCGTCGCCTCGACCGTGACGAAGGTGGGCGACCCTCGGGATGACGGGCTTGACGTGTTCGAGCTTCACTTCCCCGACGATGGGATCTACGGGATCGTGGACGGGGGGCATTCGTACGAAATCGTGCGAAAGGCCAACGAGGACGATGCGATACCCGAGAATGAGTATCTCAAGCTCGAGGTCATCACCGGGCTTCGCACCGAGACTCTCGTGACTGAGATCGCCGGTGGTCGGAACACGAGCATGCAGGTGCAGGCGAAGTCGCTACTCGATCTCAACAGGGAGTTCCAGTTCCTGAAGGATGAACTTGCCGCTGAGGGCTGGAGCGAGAACGTTGCCTGGCACGAAGGCGACAGCGGCGACGTGGACGTCGTCGACTTGATTGCCATCATCTCTTGCTTCGACATCGAGAGCTACCCGGGCCGGACAAGCCATCCCGTTGACGCGTATCGGCGCAAGAAGTCGATGCTGGACCGGTTCCAGACCGATCCGGACAGATATCGGCGGCTGACGCCGATCGTCCGCGACGTTCTTCAGTTGCACGACTGGATCGCGTTCGACTCCGAGGACCGCTGGCAACAGGTCGGAGGATTCTCGGGATCGGGCGGCAAGTACGGTCGGCTGGAGATGGTCGAGGTCGCCAAGACCGGTCGGCCAGACTTCTCGTTCACATTCCTCAACGGCGATCGTTCCCGGAAACGCCTCCGGCGCCCCGCCGTGTTCCCCGTCCTCGCGAGTTTCCGCCTACTGCTGACACAGGACGCCACCGGAACGCCACACGGCGCATACAAGCCGGTGAAATGGCGGAGCGGATTTGAGGAAGTAATGGAACTCTGGGCACTCGCAGGAGGCCAACTGCTGCGAACGTTCTACGAACACTGGGACTCAACAGGGCGCGACCTTCATGCTTCGGGTCGATCTCCGGCGGTCTGGGGGTCGATCTACAAGGAACTGGCCGTGATTGACTTCGAGCGACGCGGAACGTAGAGAGACGAGAGCGGGGCACCCCTCTCGGGGGAGCGCGACAAACTCGGTGTTCCTCCGAGAGGTTGCCCGGTGGCTCGCGCCGTCAGCATGCTCGGCGTATCTGGTCGATCAACGCCCGAGGCCTGCGAGGTCCGGCATGGCCTTCTCTGTTGCTTGGCGCCATCTCGCGGCACGGTCGAACCCGACGGGCACCGGAGGATTCGAGCCGCGCGCTTTCCACGGCGACTCCTCTAGTCTCCCCACACGCGGACCAGGTGAGTGATGTCTCTGCGGCACGACTTCGAGTACAACCCTGCACTGGCTGCTGCGTCGGCATTCCTGGCCGACGCGAAGGCGTCGCGGTTCCTTCTGGTGGGCGAGCCGCTGGATGTTGGCGAGGGTCTTCCTGCGGGCTTCGAGGCCGTCGCCGAGTGCCGTCATCGCTCCGAGCGGGATGGGCCTGTCTCGCTGGCACGGGGGAATTATCGGTTCCGCCTGAGTGACGATAACGGGGTGATGCTCGTCACGGGCGGCGAATCTCCGGCAAGTCCCACGCGCGGGAACCCGACTCGGGACGCTTCCAGCCCGCTGGAGTGTGCCCGCGATTGGTTCGAACATCTTTGGGCGGCGGCGGACCCGATCCCGGAGCCGGGGGTCAAGGTGCACGCTGATGTGGTGGTTGTCCCGGGCAATCGGGAGACGGTTGTGCGTTCGCGGCGTTTCAGCGCCGGCTCGTGGCGGTACACGGTGCGGTTGGACGGCCGGATCCGGGAGGTGCTGGAGAGTTCTCTCGCGCCGGTGGTGGTTGAGGGTGATCCGTTGGAGTGGGTAGCTCGGCTGCCTGGAGGTATGCGGGGGGTTGCCGCGACGTTGACGCGGGAGAAGCTGGCTGAGCATCTCACGGACACGGTCTTTTCGTTTCGGGCCAGCCGCACTGTCTTTCGGGCTTACCAGTTCCGTCCGGTGATCAAGATGCTCCGGACCGGGCGGCGCCGGCTGCTTCTGGCTGATGAGGTGGGGCTGGGCAAGACGATCGAGGCCGGACTCGTGTGGACGGAGTTCGACGCTCGCCGCGAGGCTGACCGGGTGTTGGTGGTCTGCCCGTCGGGGCTTGTGGAGAAGTGGCGCGACGAGATGTCGGAGCGTTTCGGTTTTGAGACCGATCGGCTTGACGCCGAGGGGCTCGATGGGCTTCTGGAGCGTGCCGCGTCGGATCGGATTCCGGCGAGGTTCCGGGCCGTGTGCTCTCTTGAGCGGCTGCGGGTCTGGGACGGCTTGGAGCGGATGAACGATCTCGCTCCGAGGTTTGACCTGATCGTCGTGGATGAGGCGCACGCCTTGAGGAACCTCGGCACGCGCAGCTACGCGTTGGGCAGCCTGCTGAGCGATTGGGCGGAGGTTCTCCTGTTCCTTTCCGCCACGCCGTTGAACCTCGGGAACGATGACTTGTTCAACCTGTTGCGGCTGCTGAGCCCGGGCGACTTCGATGATCGCTACGTCTTGCGGACACAGCTCGAGCCCAACGCCGTGCTGAACGACATCTCCGGGTCCCTCTTTGATCGCAGCGTGTCGAACCTCCAGCGCAGGGAGCGGCTGCGCGGGATCGGCGACCTGCGGTATGGCGGTGTGGTGGCGGCGCGCGCGGAGTACCGGCAGCTCGAAGAACTCTTCGAAGACGAGCAACTGGGTCCCGCGCAGATCGCCGAGGCCAAGGGCCTGCTCGGCGAACTCAACACGCTCTCCTCAGTGATCACGCGGACCCGCAAGGCCGAGATCGACGAAGACAAGACGATGCGGGAACCCAGGATCGAGGATGTCGAACTGACCGACGCGGAGCGCCGCCTCTACCAAGCGATCCACGACTGGCAACTCAAGCGTGCCGCTGCCCGCGACATGCACGTGTACTTCATCGGCCAGATGGCTCTTCGGCTGGCGGGGTCGTGCCTGCAGGCGACCAAGAGCCACGTCCTGGAGCGGGCCGCCGGAGGTGCCTTCGAGCGGCTCATCGACGAGGACGGGCTGATCGACGACTCAGTGCTCTCTCTCGAGGAGGCACCGGATCAGTTGGGCGCTGATCGTGCTGACGCAGATGCTTGGGACGATCCTCCTCCTGAGGTGCTCGACGCCGCCAGACACCTAGGAACAGTCGACACCAAGTTCGACAAGTTCTTGGGAGCGCTGAACGAGATCGTCGAACAGGGCAGACAGGTGATGGTCTTCACGTTCTCACGCCACACGATCGCGTACCTGCACGACCGTCTCGCAGGCCACCACCGGACGGGCCAGTTGCACGGTGGCGTGCCGCAACGGGAACGCCGCACGACGATGGCGCGATTCCGCGACGGCGAGTTCGACGTGATGCTCGCCACGCGGGTCGCCAGCGAAGGCCTCGACTTCGAGTTCTGCGGAGCGGTCGTGAACTACGACCTTCCCTGGAACCCCATGGAGGTTGAGCAGCGAATCGGCCGGATCGACCGCTTCGGCCAACAGAACGACAAGATCTACGTCCTCAACTTCCACACGCCCGGCACCATCGAGACCGACATCATCGAGCGCGTCCACGACCGCATCGGCGTGTTCACAGAGTCGATCGGCGAACTCGAGCCGATCCTCCGGTCAGAACTGCCGCGCATCCGCCACGCGATGTTCGACTTCGCGCTGTCGCACGCCGAACACGACAGGAAGCTCGAAGAGGCCCTCGCCGCGTTCGAGCACAAGGCCAGGATCCGCGCCGAGGTCGAGGACGCGGCAGACTCCCTCAGCGTGCTCGACAACGCCGAGGTAGATGGCTTCGCCGAAGATGTGATTCGCAGTGGACGCTATGTCGGACAGCCGGAACTCGTCTGGCTCCTGGAGGACTGGGCGGCGACCGCACCCGGGGCGGCCTGTCGCCGGACCGACGAAGCTGGAAGGCCCCTGTGGCTCCACTTCCGCGGCAACGCCGAACTCGCGGAGAACCTGCTCGGTGTCCAGGCAGAAGGCGAGCGATCGGCGTCGGAGATCGCGACGCTGTGCACCCTCCTGCAGAACGAGATGGACATTCCGCTCTGCCTTGACCAAGAGACCGCCCGGCGCCAAGGGGCCGACCTGCTCAACGCCAACCACCCGCTCGTGCGCGCCGCGCTGCGCACACCCGCCAGCGGGCAGACCCGGTTCGGCGCGCTCGGGATCGAGACAACCGACATCGAGGCGGGCGACTACCTGGTCCTCGTCGCGATCGCTCGCTGGAACGGCGTCCGCCCCGCAGCCGAACTCTGGACCGCGGCCACCGACCGCGACGGGCATTCGACCGGCACCGCACCCGGCGACGCGTTGCTCGCCGCGCTCGCCGAGGCGGCGCTCAATCCCCCAAGCCGACCCGCCAACGGTTGGGAGGAACGTCACGTGCTCGCGTGCCGCAGCCAACTGGAGATACGCCACACCGCAGAGCACGAGCGGCGCAGAGCCGACAACGAGAGAATGATCTCGGCGCGACGGATCAGCATCGAGGAGTCCTCCGACCGGAGGTTCGCCGACATCGACAAGCGCATCCAGACCCTTCGAGCCGAGGGGCAACCGACGACCATTCACCTGTTCGAGAGCCAACGCCGCACCCAGGACTACCGCCGCAGCCAAGCCCTGCAGAGACTCGAAGAGGCGCGGACGGGATCACTCGAACTGGAATACGTCGCGCTCTGCGCACTGGAGGTGTCACCGTGACCTCCTCACAATGGCGGCGAGACGAAATCAACTCCGAGCAGGCAGTCAACGAGGACTACCTCAACAAGGCCACGCGCCAACGCGAGTCCTTCCTCGACAGGGCCCACGGCGTGTCGACACCGAGGAACTCCATCTGGTCGGCGTCTTCTCCCAAGATCCCAGGGTCGGCTCGGGCCCCGATCCGGCCGCTGACCGGGCGGGTAGTGCTCGACTACGAGGATCCCGACCTCGGGGCAAGCTTCTACGTCGGCAGTTGGTATACCGAGCTGGACCACGCCGTGGTGATCAGTTGGACTGCCCCCTCGGCCAGGCTGCTCTTCACGGGAAGCGACTCGTCCTGGCACGACCCCGACCCGCGCCGCCTGCTCGCCGGGCGAAGGTTCCAACACGAGGGAGAAGTCATCGTCGACTTCCGCGATGACGTCGAACCGAGCGCCGACGCGGCGACCGTGTTCACGCCACGAACCCGGTCGCTCGCTGTTGCCCCACCCCCTGCGAGCCGCGCCCCGGACGGCGATCCGGTGACCACAACCGAGCCGACTCCCCCCATTCATACCCCTGACGTCGACCCTGCAGGCGATCCGCCGAGACCCGAGGAGCCTACGATCACGCCCGCAGGACCGCCGAGCCAGCGCCGAACTGAGGACGTGCCCGAACCCCCACAGAAACCAATCAAGCCTGAACCGCCGAGCGACGAGCCGCCCCCAGTGGGAGCGCCTGCCCCCGACCCGACTCCGCCCGCCGCGGATCGTTTGCGGGCTCGTGACCTCGTGATGGAGGAGATCGAGAAGCCGCGCTCGGATCGCCTGCACTCCGTCCTGGGGACACTCCAGCCCGACCAAGACCGCCTCGTCACCTCGCCCGCGACCGAGCATCTCGCCGTGCAAGGCCACCCCGGCACCGGCAAGACGATCGTCGCCACCCACCGGGCCGCTTACCTCACCCACCTCGACCACGATCGCGACCCGAGCCAGGCCCACGTTCGACTGACCAGTGTCGGGCTTGTCGGACCCACCGACGTCTGGGCGTCATACGTGCGCCAGGTGCTCGACGACATCGGCGCCCACGGCGTCGAGGTCATCAGCATGCAGAGGCTCATCCGGGAACTCTCCGGCAGGCTCGACCATCCGCTGCACCACAAGGACGAGCGCTATTTCCACAGCGACGCCAAGAACGTGGTCCTCGCCAACGAGACAGCTCGCCGCCTCAAGGCAGACCTCTCCCGCGTGCCCAACCGAAAACGACAAATGCGGATCATTGCCGAGGACATCATCAACGCCTGCCGGACGGATCGATCCGTCGCGGACCGACTCGACGACGAACAGCACCGCGCGTGGTTGGCCGAAGCCCGCAACTACGACAGCGCAAGGCGCGACAAGTCGTACCTACTCTTCCTCGCTGGAATCGGCATGTCTATCGACCTCTGCGGCAACAAGGGGAGATACCAGCATCTGATCGTCGACGAAGTGCAGGACATTCGCCCAGCCGAGTGGTGGATTCTCAGCACCCTGCTGAGACGAGGCGGACGGTGGTCACTGTTCGGCGACATGAACCAACGACGCGCCGACCACACATCAGGAACCTGGGAGCACCTCCTGCAGGACGTGCTCGAGCTCGATCGCAGTGACGGGACCGAACTCGGATACGAAGTCTTGGCCACCGGCTACCGATCGACCCGGCAAATCCTGCGGTACGCCAGTGGCCTGCTCTCGCCGGGCCAAGCCAGTCCCGTCGCCCTGCGCGATGGCCCAGATCCCACAATCCGAAGAGTCGGCCCGAAACAACTGATCAGCGCAGCACACGAGGAGTCTGAGCGGCTCGCCGATGAATTCTCCGACGGCACAGTCGCGGTCATCGCATGGGACGTCGACCATCTCAACGCAATCCAATCTCTCTGCCTCAAGGCCGGGTGGCGACAAGCCGAAGGCGATCCCTGGACCCTTCACCACCCACCAAGCGACTCGCGGGCGCGGCTACGCTTGGCGCGCCCCGTCTTCGCCCGCGGCTTGGAATTCGACGGAGTCGTAGTCGTCGAACCGGCCGACTTTCGACCGAACCTCGGGCGACACGGCTCGCTCTACACCGCCCTCACCCGCGCCAACCAAGAGCTCGTCGTCGTATACAGCAAGGCCCTACCCAAAGAACTGAAGCGGAAGTGAGCCATTCCCATGGTCAATTCGGCTTCGGGCCCCATGCTGGTTCGCTCTCGAAGGGCACGCCCGATCCTCGTCCGGGGGCCGGTCGAGCGCAGAGCTGAGCGCTGGTCGATCACGAACACCTGTGGGCTGCTCAACGCTGGCGCCGGACCGCGACACTCGACGGCGCTGCGAAACCTTGAAATCGGGAGGCTCGTGTTCGCCAATGTGGACGGAGCGGGATGTGGCGGCGTGGCAGTGTCCCCGGGGGCGTCCCACCAAGTAGTGGGCTTTTGAGTTGAGGATTCTTGAATCGGATGTGAGAATCAGTGTTACTTCTGTCCGAGGGCCCTGCACTGAACTCCTTCTCGCAATCGCGCCGAAGGCGTCTCCAATGAGTCGTCCGGTCGGACGGATATCGAGGCAGTGTCACCCTGCTTCTATCTCGGTGGCCTGGTCCTGGGACAGGTTCCGGCGACAACCTGCAGGACGTCGGTATCAGCCAGTATCGGACTGTTGCAGAGAGTGCTGCTCAGGGTGCTATCGGGCAGTCGCGCTGGTGTCGCAGTGGAGTCCTGAGGAGCAAGCGTCGGGCCAGGGGCCAGAACGCCCAATCTTCCTGTTGCAGAAGTGAACGAGAACTGCGTGCGTGGTGATGCTGCAACGTCATGCGGGTTGGCCTTCTTCCGCCTCGTCGCCGTACTGTCCGTACGCGAGTCCTCTCACATGCGGTTCTTGAGCGAGCAGGTTGCCGAGTTCGGCGAGACGCCCAGCGTCCCAACCGAGCGCCGATGCGACCGCCTCGTCCCAGCGGCGGCGCACATCGCAATAGCCGTCACGAAACTGCGGCACCTCTGTGTAGCGGGTCGCCTCCCAGCAGACGGCCAGCGTCTCACGGATGCAATCGTCTTCCAGGTCTGGGATCGGGAGGTCGCGCCAGACGGCGGGGTTGTAGAACGGGAATCTCAGTTTCTTGCCCGGACACCGCAGGATTAACAAGCGGCCGGGCGTGGAGTTCAGGAACACTGCGGCAGCCTTCGCCTGCGCCGCGTCCAGCCCGGTGACAGGCATCCAGCCCTGCCCGACGTAGCGCTTGTCGGACGCGACCGCAGTGAGCCGGGCCGTCGGAAGGCCTTGTCCCATTGACACCAACAGATGTCCTGCCTTCTCCAGGATCGGCGGCTCGCCGGGCTTCTTCCACTCCCAATATGCGTCGGGTCTAGCTTCGATCCGCTGCTGGCCGTCCGCGCCCTTGGATTGCAGCACGGGGAAGGGCCGCGAGCAGCCGCTGGGCTGCTTGCTGTAGTCGTCTCGCATCGCCTGCCCTGTCGCGTGTACCGCTAACCCGTTGCTTCTCGCCGACTCTCCGTCTTGCGGTAGTCGGTGTAGAGCGTCTGCAGCGTGGCGTGCACCATCACCTGTCCCTTCCTGCCGCGTTCTTCGTTCTGCGGTACTGGGCGCTGAGCGTTGGACTGGTCTTGTGCACAGCCCGAAATTCTCTCTCTCTCTCTCTCTCTCTCTCTCTGCAGCGCTGCGAGGTCGTCGTGGCTCGCGAACTCGGCAGCTGCGGCTGCGAGTTCGGGGGAGCGCCACACTGCGGCGGTCCAGTCGCCCGCGGTGACCCTCTCGGCGGGCCAATAGGAGATTTCGCCCCACCCGTCGGGCAGTGTTCCCGTCTCGGTAGTCCGCAGATGCGAGTGCAGCGTCTCGGTGTCGCGCTCGTCTGCTGGGAACCGGTCCAACGCGATGACCCGCGTCGGGGGGTGCGGGCCGTCATAGCGGCGGAACACGAAGACGCTCTCGTTTATTTCTGTGTTCTGGGACAGGTTTCCGTCACGCGTGGCGAAGTTCGTCAAGACTGTGTGGAGGTGCAGACGCGACGCCAGCCAGCGGCGTTCCGCGAGTCCGGAGGCGTTGGTAGCGAGGATCGTGGGGGAGATCATGGCCAGGACTGCGCCAGTGGCATCTGTGAGGCATCTTTCGCCCAGTGTCGCGAACACCGGGTGTATGGAGTTCTTGTCGAGGACCCCATCCACCGACGGGTCTGCTTCGCAGAGCATCCGCTGGAGGCAGTCAGATCGGTCGCGGAGATTGGCCCTAGTGATGGGTTTGAACTTCTCGCCCATCTTGGTGCGGTTCGTGAAGGGCGGGTTCATGACCACGATCCGACAGTCGAGCGCCGCATCCACGGCGTCTTCGAGTTCGGCGTCGTTGGATAGGTCGTCGTCGAGCGCAAGCCGTTGCGAGCCGATCTCGCCGCCGATGTCGCTGTCGAAGGGTAACTCGCCGGGACGTTGCAGGAACTTGCGCTGGCCGAGCAGTTCCAAGCTGCCTGCCGAGCCGCGACGACCCGAGGTCGGGTCGGCCTCGCCGTAGGGCATCAGGTAGAGGCCCATCTTGCGGTAGCGGATGTCCTGGTTGCCCTGGGTGAGCTGCGCGGCCGCAAGCTGGAGAGACACAGGATTGATGTCCATGCCCTTGACCACGCTCTCGACGGCGACGCGCTGCAGCTCCGCGAGCCGCTGCTCGGAAGCGCCGGCAGCTCGGGCGCGTCGCTTCATGTCGGCCAGCAGCGCCGCTAGAAGCGTCCCCGACCCGCAGGCCAGATCAATGGCCTTGTGATCCTTCCACACGCTCTCGTCGGCCCAGTCGGGTTCGTCGCTGTCGCCTCGGCACGCGTCGAGCGCGAGTCTCGCTGTGAGCGTCGCCGCGGCGGGCCTGGTGAAGTAGGCGCCATCGGATGCCTGGTTGCCCATCACTCTGTTGAACAACGGCCCGGCGTGGTCTGCGCCCAGGTCGGCGTAGGTCTCCGCGAGCCGCTCCGCTTCGGCGGCGATATGGTGCAGCGCCCGCTCCAGGCCCACGGTGCGTCCGGTGTCCTCAATGGCGTGGACTGCCTGCACTGCCGGGCGTATCACGGGGTCGAAGTCATGGCTGCGAATGGTCTGCCACGCTCGATCGATCTCACGGATCGGGTTGGTGCTGGCCTTGATGGTGTCCATGCTGGGCACCCCAGCGAGCCATCCGCCCGCTGCGATCCGCTGGTGCAGCATCGCAGCGTTCATCATCAGCAGCGCGGCGATTGTGCATCCGTCGGCTTGCTGCTCGCGTTTGTCGGCGGCGAGCCGATCCAACTCGTAGTGCTCGTTCAGTGTGCCGGCGAGCGAGTCAGAGCGCAGGTGCCGCGCCGCCTCGCGGACGCTGTCCTCCAACAGATTCGCGTCCCGCTCAGTTCGATGGCGGGCTAGCCCTGATTTGGACAGCAGGTTCGCGCAGATGGCGTTGCCGCCATCTGCCATGCCGGAGAGGCGCAGCAACTGGGCTGCGTGATGCTCCTGACGGTCCTGCTTGGTGCGGCGCTTTCTGCGCTCGCTGCGGGTCGGAACCCGCTGCCCTTCGCCGTTGTTGATCATCTTGCGGGCGAGTTTCTTCGTCTTGTCGATGTTTACCGGGCCGGGCGTACCCTCATCGGCCGGCTTGTCGCGGGCCACTCCCGCGGTGCGTATCTCGACGCTGGGCTGGCTGGCTAGGCCGACGATCGGCTTTCCGGTCACCACCGCTGCGATCGCGCCGTCAGAGAACAGCGATCCCTCCCGGTCGCCCTCTGTATCTTCGCTTGCGACTGTGACCGCATCCAGCGCTGCCTGTGTGAACGGATGGAACTCTGGATCCGAGAGGCTCTTGCGGCCCGTCGCCACGTCCTCTACGGCGTTCGCAGCGTCGCCGGGCTTGCCGACATGGAGCCTGTGTGAGAGCCGACCCGTCTCGCCGCCAGCGACGGACACGACGGTGACGACTTTCGTGTCCGGTGATGGGGAGGGCGGCAGGCACCAGATCATCTGTTCGGCCAGGTTGTCTTCGATGCGACTGTCGTGTGCTCGCAGCGCCCTCAGGGTCTGCCCGAGTTCCTGCCAGCCGTCCTCGGGGCCAGAGATCTGCAGCCATCGCTCGGCGTCCTGGTCGGGCGGGATCAGCACTGGGCAGACGATGTAGCCAGTGGCTTTGCCGGGGGTTGCGCGCATGGCGCGCCCGACCGCCTGGATTACATCGATGGGGCTCTTGCGAGGTGCCAGGAACGCGACCGCCGACAGGTTCGGGCTGTCGGTGCCCTCTCCGAAGATGCCAACATTGCTCACGGCGTGCGGAGCGCTGGGCGTGGCCTGCGCCAGATGCACCTTGGCCTCGTCGCGCTGGGAGACGCTGCTGGACGCGTCGAGATGCTCCATCGTGAAGGGAACCGGGCTGCCCGCACTGTTGTCGGCCATCCACCGGGCGACCCACTCGGTCACCTGCACTGTCTGGAGCGCCGCCGCCATCGCCTTCGACTTCTCGACGGAGTTTAGGAATGCGATACACGACTCGACGACCGGCGGCTGCTCCCCAGACTCTTCCGCCTCAGCACCTGTGGCTCCGCCAAGCACCAGTGCCAGCACCAGCCCCTTGGTGAACTCGGCGGCGGACAGAGCGTTCTTGGTCTTTGGCTGGCTGCGGGCCAGCTGGTTCGCCAGCGCGAACAGGGCCGGGTCGTTGACGCCCAGCGCGATGATCCGATAGTCGGCCAGCCAGCCATTGCGGACCGCCTCGGTATACGTGCGGCGATATAGCTCGACGCCAAATGTCGCCTCGTCGTCCATGTCTCGCACAACCCAGCCGCTCGCGCCGCCGCGAGACGGCCGGGTCTGCCCGTCGTAGACCCGAGGCGTGGCAGTCTGGTAGACCCGGTACACCGCTGGGAAGCGCGCGTCGTCGTGACAGACAGTGAAGTCGCGGAGTTTCTCCTCGTCGGCCTTGGCGGTGCGACGCAATCCGGCGGTGCGATGCGCCTCATCGGCCACCAGCACCATCGCCTCCGCATCTGCGGCGAGTAGCGCCTCCCCGATGCGGTGGCTGGACTGGTAGGTGCCGAAGATCACATTGAGGACGTCCTTGCCGACGGACGACGCGATCCAGTCCTTGATCTGGTCGGGGTCGGTGGTTACGCGGCCCTTGATCTCCGACACGCTGACATGGCTCAGGTCCAGCGTCGGATCGTCCCTCAACGCGTCAAGGTGACGCTCCTCTGCGGGCTTAGGGACGCGTCCCTTGCTTCCGCCCATGCCTGGCAGTGGTTCGGCACCGCCCTCCGCGAAATGTCCGGCCGTTTGGTCCGAGCACACCGACAGCGACCGAATCGGTTGGGCGGCGTGGATTAGGTACTCGCGCCGCAGTTGCGCGACCAGTGCAATCGACGGGCACAACACCACCGCCGTGTCTCCAGCGCCGCACAGTTCCTCAACGATCCGAAGCGAGATGCGGGTCTTGCCCGTGCCGCATGGCAGCACGATCTTGCCGCGGGCGCGCCCCCTAGGGCTACCGCTGGTGGTGCTGTCCGCGTGCGCCCGCAGTGTCGCCACACTCTCGGCGACCGCTTCGTCCTGCATGCAGGATTTCGAGCGGAGAGCGCCCGGATCTGCGTCCTCGGCGCAATGCTGACAGTCGCCGTTGACGGCGGAGGCCGCGGCCTGTGCCTCCAAGTCGGCAGCAAAGTTGATGACCTTGATTGTCTTGCCAGACAGTGCCACCGAGCGCGCGGCGGGAGCGCTCAGGGGCGCGTTACCGTTCGTGATCAGCCAGCGTTCCTCCCACACGTCTGCGGCAGAGTGGTGTCCGAAGGAGTCCAGTTCATCCTTCCCGATGGGATTGCCCGTCCCCGTGTCGTCGAGTTTGCGGGCCTTGCACTGGATCGCTACCAGCCCGCGGTCGGATCGCCGGATGCCCACGGCGTCGATCCCGTCGTCAGCGGGCGACGAACCAGGAAACCGCGCCTCGCGGTCGGGCCAGTCCTTCCACCTCCAGCAGGCATTCAGGTCCCATTCCCGAATGTCGGGCGCGGTTGCGGCGATCTCCTCCTCCAACCAGATTCCGTCACCGGGATCGCAGCGGCGAGCAGATAGCTGATCAAGCGCTGCGACGATCTGTGGCGATCTGCGGTGCTCGCTCATGGCCGTCACCTGTAACCGGTCCGCAGTCCGCCGTCGGCAACAAAGAGATCCTGTTCACCCAGCGATTGGACGCGTGCGTCGCGCGTCATCCGGGAGGCTGCATCGTCGAGGTCACGTCTGGTGGCGATGCCATGGGCGTTCAGTCTTGCATAGCCGTGGACGACGACTGTGCCAAACTCCAGCGTTGGGGCGCGCCCTGGCTTGACTGCGGCGCTGCTACCGGCTCAAGCAGACGTCCTGCACAGGCGCTCACCCACAGAGAGCGCCATCCCCTCATCGCGAGTGCGAGCGTCGTCACCGTTGGCCCGCTATCGGGGCCAACAGCATGTCGTTGACTGGGTGTACCGCCAAACTGTCTTCCTGCACCAACTCATACTCTGCTGGTGCCTCGTCGGGCTCCTCGTCGCCGTCGGTGACAGGTTTGCCCATCACAGCGCTGATCGTGGTTAGTAACGACCGGTGTCGAGCGCTGAAGTACCCGTCAAAGTCGTCTGACCACAGATGCCCGGGGTCGATCAAGTGCGACTGGACGGAACCCTCCACCATGTCCTTGGACGCAACAGCGCCTCGCTGCTTGTTCTCCTCAACGATGGCACGCAGGTATTCGCTGGGAGCCCTCTTGCCGATACTGCGGTTCGTGCTTGCGGTGAGCGGCGTCTTGTTGACGATCGAATCGCACCGAGCGGGCTCGATGTCTCGCTGCTTGCACCAGTCTTGCGGAAACACATGATGGATGTCGATGTTCTCGTCGAAGTAGCTCTGGATGGAGGACGGCTCGCCTGTCTTCCAGTCGCAGGCTCCTCCGCGCAGAAGCAGAGCGTAGATCCCCTTGTAGGCAGCGCTGTTTCGCGTGCGAAGCGTGAGCAGCCGGGTGGGGGCGAACTGCGCGTCATAGTTGGTGCGGGGCTCGGGTCCGCTGTCGCGTATCCAACTAAGGACTTCGGGAAGATCGCGGGCGAACCGTGTCTCAGTTGAGCCACCATAGAGCTCTCCGAGCACGCCGCACCAGAACCACTGCGCCAGTTTCTCCCTGGCGTAAAGAGGCTCCCAGTCACGGCCCAGGACGGTAAGGATCGCGGCCAGCGGGATCAGTTGGCCGCCATACGGCAGGAACCGTGCGTCGTACAGGTGCTGGGAATGCAAGAACCTCGCCGCCGCTCTGAAACCCTCCGTCAACGGATCGGCCCACCGCTCGTACTCGTCAACCTTGAGGCCCAGCATGTCTGAGCGCCTGCACCCGATCCCCGGTGCTCGGTCCTCGTCTGTGTGATCCCGCAGAGATTCTTCCCTGCGCTCCCGCGTGGCTAGCAGAGTCACTGCCTGAATGAAATCGGTGTTGGACACACCCTCAAGAACAGTGTGAGTATGGATCGCACGCTCCCGCTGCTCCCAGTCCTCGCGCAACGGATAGTCGTCCGCAGCGAACGTCGCCGTGAGAAGTTCGAACACGGTGAGCGTCACACCGCCGGTGTTGACCTTCTCAAAGACCTGGCACACCGCTTCCTTTGGTGTGTCTTTGGCGAGTTCAATGACTGGCACCGGGTACTGCTCGAAGCGTTTGACGATGTTCCGCTCAAACGCATTCCACAACTCGCTCTTGTCCTTGGCGTGGTCCCAGTACAGCGCAAAGCCAGCCCGCCATTCAAAGGTGTCGAAGACCTTCGAGAGCGGAAAGAACATCGCCTCGTACTCTCGCTCAGGCGTCGAATAGTCCTCAACTATCTCCCGACCGAATCTCTTGATCTGACGCCCTTCCGGCAGCGACCTCACTGCCTCTTCGCGATCGGTGTTCGGGTCAAGCGCCAAGCGCATGTCGATGTAGTACCAGCGCTTGATCGGCCGCCCGCGTTGATCCTTCGTCTGCACCGGGCGATCTAGGCACAGAGACTGGAACAGAGATGTAAGCCTCTGCTGCCCATCGAGAATTAGACGCTCAGCCTCCCGATCCGGAGGTGGAGCCGCTCCCTCCACGGGGCGCTGCTTGAACCGGACCGTCTCGCCCCCCGTCTCAAGCATCATCACAGCACCGATCGGGTATCCCAAGGAAATGCTTGCCAGCAGGCTTCGAACGCGGTCATCGTCCCATATCCACCCTCGTTGGAAGTCCGGCAGTTGCGAACTGCCGTCTTCGGCCTCACCGAGCAGGTCACTGAGCGACTCCTTCTCAATGCCTGCGTACTTGGCCATGCCCATGATCACACCCTCCGAATCTGCCATCCTCGGCCGAGTCGTGGCGCAATGTACCCGGTGCCCCTGCTGGGTCGGTGTCGGCGGCCAGTCCGAGCCGGTACACAGGTCGCGGGGTCCACCGCTGGAACATACGGACTGACGGCCTGAATAGGAACCTAACGTTACTCTTCGTGATGACTCTGACGCCCGCTCCGCGGCCGCGACCGCCGAAGAGCCAGATTGCGCCAGATCTCGTTCAAGAGGTCGGCGTACTGCTCGGGCAGCGGGTCGTCCCAGCGCACGTTGATTGGGATGTCAGAAGCATCAACTCGTTGGTTCGGCTCGCTCAGCCGCAGAAGGAGGTAGATGTGGTGCAAGCAGTTCACGTTGTGGCGGCACAGGTTCGTCCACGCGATCGTGTCCCCCACGCCACACGCAACCGCGGATCGGCTCCAGCGGATCGTTCAGCTTAGAAGACTCCGCGAAATTGATCGTCTGCGACACCAGCTCCGCGTGATCCCCGAGTAGTCGATTAACCGAGCGAAAACGGTAGATCTCATCCATGGGCACGGACCGCTCGGGTACAGCTAGGCGTTGGCTCCGATGCGGATGGGAATGGCGGTTTCTGTGTCGCCGTCGTCGAAGATGGCGAGGATCTGGAGTCGGGCGCCGAGACTGTCGAGGTAGCTGCGCAGGGTTGACACCTTGACGTCTTCGCCGCGTTCGAGTTGTGAGACGGCGGGTTGGCTGATGCCCAGTATGGCGGCGAGGTCGGCCTGAGAGCGTTCGAGGGAGCGGCGCAGTTCGTGGAGGCCGATCTCTGCGAGGGTGTCCAGCCGGAGAGCGGCGAGGCGCTCGGCGGCGCCGGGCCGCTCGGCGACCTGGTCGTGAAGCTTCTCGTAGGTAGAGGTGCTTGGCATGGTGCTGTTGTCCGTTCGTGTGAGGTGATGTTCCCGACGACGGGGTGGCGCAGGCTGGGGCCGACCTCGGCGAGCGGCATCACGCGGTCATCGAATGCCTCCTGGTGCTCGAGGGTCAAGCCGTCCCACCATTCGCCGGACTCGTCGGTGTACTCGACTACCCAGACGGCAACCAGCATAAGCCAGAACTTGTAGAAGTGTGAGCTTATGATCCCTGTCGCCGAGTAGTGAGGTAGTCGGCCCAGCGGTCCATGACCTCGCGGCGGGTATCGAGGAGGTCGCTGCGTTGGTAGGCGCCTTCGACGCCGGCGACGGTGTGGCCGAGTGCGGCCTCGGCGACTTCGCGAGGCACGCCGGTGTCGGCGCACCAGCTGCGGAAGCTGCTTCGGAAGCCGTGGGGGACGGCGCCGATATTGTGTTCCTTGAGCAGCTTGGACATCGTGGCGTCGCTGAGTTGGCGACCCGTGGGGCTGGGGAACAGCAGTCCGCTCTCGTCGACGATCGCGGTGGCGTCGGCGAGGACGTCGAGGGCTCGGTTGCTGAGCGGGACGCGGTGGGGTTTGCCGGTCTTGGTTCGGTCTCCGGGGACGGTCCAGGTCTCTGACTCGAGGTCGATCTCGTCCCAGCGGGCGCCGCGGACCTCGCCGCTGCGCGTGGCTGTCAGGACGAGGTACTCGAAGGCGAGTTTGGTCGCCGCCCAGGCGTCGGAATCTCGCACCGCTGCGAGCGCGTCGCCGACCTGGTGGTGGGGGAGCGCGCGGTGATGGGTTTGCTGGCCGCCGGTGCGGGGCAGTGCGGCGGCGATGGCGTCGCCGGCGGGATTGTCGGCCCGGTGGCCCTGCGCGATGGCCCACTTCATGACGCCGCCGATGCGCGACTTCAGCTTGGTGGCCGTGGCTCGCTTGTCGTTCCAGATCGGCAACAGCACCCGCATAACGTCCCCCGAGGTGACCTCGTTGACTCGCTTGGAGCCGATCTGCGGGTACACGAAGCGTTCGAGGGATGACCGCCAGATGTCCGCGGTGCGGCCGCCGTCACGCCAGGTGTCGGCGCGGAGCGCGATCACCGCCTCGGCGGCCTGTTCGAAGGTGGGGATGGCCCTGCTGCGCCGTGGGTCCTTGCCCTGGGCGAGCGCCCGGCGGTTCTCCAGCGCCTTCTCCCGCGCGTCGGCGAGGGAGATGACGGGGTAGGCGCCCAAGCCGATCATCACCGGGTGGCCGTCGATGCGCAGACGCTGGCTCCACGTCTTGCTGTATCTGCCGTTGGTGGTCGGCTTGACCAGTAGGCTGAGTCCGTGAGATCCGCGACCGTCGCCATAGCGCCCGGGGCGCTTCACAGTGCGTACGAAACTGGCCGAGAGTGTCGCGGGCCGGTCCACGTTTATGCCTTTCGTTATTACCACTTGTTCGGGAGTCTATCGGACCGATCCGGACAGTGGCAAACGTCAAATGGCATCTGACCTGGACAAATATGGAATCTCTCGGACAGCGTCGGACGGCGGCAGACCCCGAATCGGTTTCCCCCTCCGACACCCCACATGAGTGAGGAGGCGTTCCTGGGTGGCCGGTGGCGGCCGGCGAGCGCCTGGGAGGAGGATCCCGCCGTCGCCGACGGCGCCGTGAAGCGGGTCCTTGTGCTCGGCGATGTCCACAACCGCGACGGTGTGCTCCGCGCCGCTCTGGACGTTGCCGAACGTGAACGCTGTGATGCGGTGGTCTCCGTCGGCGACTTCTGGCTGCAGGACTGCTCCTGGGGTGCCCGGCCGCGGACGCACACGGCCGGCCGGCCGTCACACTCGTGGACGCCCCTGATGCGGCTGGCCATGGCTGCGCCGCTGCCGATCATCGTGATCGACGGCAACCACGAGGCCTGGCCCTGCCTCGTGGACTACGCGCAGCGCCCCGATGTCGCCCGGGCGCGGGCGGCCGGGCGGCCCATGCACCTCGGCGGGACGCTGTGGTGGGCCGACCGGGGGAGCACCTGGACCTGGAGCGGGCGCCGCTGCGGCGCCCTCGGCGGCGCGGTCAGCCCTGACAAGTTCATCACGAAGCTTGCGCCACACCGGTGGCCCGACCACGAGGCGCCCACCCGGGACGACCTGCGCCGGCTGCTGGCCAACGCGCCCGAAGGCCTGGATGTGCTGTTCTGCCACGACGCGCCCGCCGCTGTGGCCGGCCTGAAAGGGTTGCCGAAGACGCTGATCCCGGACTGGATCCTGGCGGAGTGCAGGGAGGTGCGGGGCCTCCTGCAGGACGCCGTCGAGCGAACCAGGCCCCAAGTGGTGTGCCACGGCCACTGGCACCAGACCAACCACGAATGCATCCGTGGCGGCGACACCGAGGTGTTCGGTCTGAACCGCGACGGCAAAGCCGGTTCAGCCGCCGTGCTCGACCTCGGCTCGGCGAGACCTGCGAGCCTGGCGCCGACTACGGTCCCGGCCGCTCGAATCACTTGAGGAGACATCAATGGCGAATCCGGTCGTGGCCGTCACCGATCACCCTTTCCCTGATCTCGAACCGACGCGAGAGGTGCTCGCTCCCTTGGGCGTCGAGATCCGGATGTCCGCCTCGGTCGGTGCGGCCGACGTCCTCGCCGTGGCGCAGCAGGCCGATGCGGTTATCAACACCTACGCCCAGCTTCCCGCCGAGCTGATCGACCGCCTCGAGCGTTGCCGGATCATCGCCCGCACGGGCATCGGGATTGACACTGTGGACCTGGCGGCCGCGACCGCCAGGGGCATCGTCGTCACCAATGTCCCGGAGTACTGCGAGGACGAGGTCTCCGATCACGCCATGGCGCTCATGCTGGCGCTGGCCCGCAACGTGACGCGGGGCAACACGCTGGTGCACGGCGGCGGCTGGAACCTCGCCGAGGTCAAGCCGATCCACCGGGTACGGGGACGCATCGTGGGCCTCGTGGGCTTCGGCAAGATCGCCCGGCTCGTGGCCGCCAAGGCGCAGCCCTTCGGGTTGGCCGTGCTGGCGTTCGACCCGTACGTGGATCCCGCCGATGCCGTCGCCCTCGGTGTGGAGTTGGTGTCCTTCGAGGAGTTGCTGGCGCGCTCGGACTTCGTGTCGGTCCACGCACCCCTTACTCCGGAGACCCGTCACATGATCGGCGCCGAGGCGCTGGCGATGATGCGTCCGGAGGCCGTGGTCGTGAACACCGCCCGGGGCGGGCTGGTGGACGTCGCCGCGCTGGCGGAGGCGCTGGACCGCGGGGCCATCGCCGGGGCCGGGCTCGACGTGCTGCCCGACGAGCCGCCCGCCGCCGACCTGCCGCTCTACGGCCGGGCGAACGTGATCCTCACGCCGCACACCGCCTTCTATTCCGAGGAGTCGGTGCTGGATCTCCAGGTCAAGGCCGCCCAGCAGGTGGCGCTGGTGCTGTCGGGCCAGGAGCCGGTCTACCCGGTCAACCTTTAGAGCGAGATGACCTGGCCGCCCTCCTGGGTGGTCTGCCAGCGCAGCGACTTGCGCTCCACGAAGCCGATCCCGCCGTTCATGATCAGCGCGATCAGGGCCAGGATGAACACGATGGCGAAGGTGTCGCCGTAGGAGAGCTGGTTGGCCGCGGTGATGAGCCGCTGACCGAGGCCCCGCTTGGCTGAGAAGATCTCGCCGAACACCACCGCCAGCACCGAGATCACCGCCGACAGCCGCAGCGCGCCGAACACGGCCGGCGTGATGCCGGGCAGGGTGACCTTCATGAAGCGCTGTCGCTGGGACGCGCCCATGGTCCGGGACACCAGGTCCAGGTCGGGATCCACCAGCGCCACAGCGGACTGGGTGGGCACCTCCACGATGAAGAACACGATGAGCACCGCCAGGACCACCTTGGACATCTCGCCGACCCCGTAGATGATGAGGATCAGCGGTAGGAAGGCGATCTTGGGCATGGCGTTGACGATGACGACGAACGGTCCCAATGTTCTCGCCGCCCTCTGGAAGCGACCCAGGACGATGCCGACGATGAGCCCCAGGAGCGAGCCGAGCACGAAGCCGATCAACGCCTCCTTCACCGTGACCCAGAGATCCTGCCAGAAGAGCTGCTCGTGGTAGATCTCGGTGAAGTAGACCCACGTCTCGTACGGGCTGGCCCGGAACGTCTCGGGCACGTTCGGGAACGGCTTCACGCCGAACACCGAGAACGAGTCCCAGCCGTTCCAGAGCACCTCGGACCACCAGAGCCACCAGAGCAGGAACAGGATCCCGATCCGAAGCAACTGGACCGGCACGTCGATGCGCCGCAGCCAGTACCTCCAAGTGGGCTCGTGGGGGATCAGTGCCTCCACTTCGGTCTGGGTGAGCGCGTCGGCCAACCTCGTGCCCTCGGCCATGTCGGCCTCCCGCGGCTCGTCGCCGTCAGACGATCTCACCGCGCAGCTCCTCCCAGATCTTGTGCTCGGTGTCCCGGAAGTCCGGGTCGAAGCGGAGTTCGTCGATCTCCCGCGGGCGGGGCAGATCCACGATGGTGTCGGACTTGATGCGCCCGGGACGGGCGGTCATGACGATGACCCGGTCGGCCAGCAGCACCGCCTCCTCCAGGTCGTGGGTGACGAAGATGACCGTCTTGTGGGTCTCGTACCAGAGTTCCAGGAACTCGGCCTGCACGGTGAGGCGGGTCTGGGCGTCGAGGGCGCCGAAGGGCTCGTCCATGAGCCACAGGTCGGGGCTGATGGCCAGCGTGCGGGCGATGGCCACCCGCTGGCGCATGCCCTGGCTGAGCTGGGAGGGGTAGGAGTCGGCGAAGCCGTCGAGTCGCAGCTTGGCCAGCAGCTCCATGGCCTGCCGGCGCCGCTCCGCCTTGGGCACCTTGCGGAACTCGAGCCCCAGCTCCACGTTCCTGCGGGCTGTGCGCCACGGGCTCAGGCCGGAGCGGGCGAGCATGTAGCCGATGTCCTGGCTGGGGCCGTCGACCTCCTGTCCGTGGCGGAGCACCGAGCCCCGGGTGGGGTTGAGGATCCCGGCCAGCATGTTCAGGATCGTCGTCTTGCCGCAGCCGCTGGGCCCCACGACGGCCACGAACTGGCCCGGCGGGATGGCGACATCGATGTCCTGGACGGCGAGCACCGGCTCATCGTCGGGGCGGTCGCCGCCGAAGATGAGCGTGACGTCCTTCAGTTCTACGGCCGGCTGCACAGAACCCCTAGGTTGTCAGACTCGCGCCGGTCGGGCGACTCGGTCGAGCCGCCCGACCGGGCAGAGTTCCAGGTTGGTTACGGGGTGACGGCGAAGTCGTCGAAGTCTTGGGCTTCTTCGAGAATGCCGCGTCCCACGGCGTAGTTCACGTTGTTGCCGAGCCGCCTGGGGTCGGGGCGCCCGTTGAGGGAGAAGCTGCCGATGTTGCTGGCCAGGACGACCTCGGCGACCGAGCGGTCCAGGCCCAGGAAGCTCTCCATGAGGTCCAGGACCTCGGGATGGTTGGCCGGGTTGCGCATCCAGTCCATGGCGTCACGGACCGAGCGGGCGTAGATGGCCACCGTGTTGGGGTTGTTCTGGAAGAACTCCCGGCTGGTGGTGTTCACCGCTGAGGGCCAGTCCAACTCGGTGGGGCCTTGGCCGGTGCGCAATGTGAACGGCGAGTAGCCGATCCCGTCGATGACCGCCTGGCTCAAACCGGGCTCGAAGGTGATGGCCCAGTCCACCTCGCCCGAGGACAGTGCGGCCAGCGTGGTGCCGGCCAGTCCGGTGGCGATGTAGGTGGCGCCGTCGGGATCGAATCCGGCGGAGTCGTACAACTGGCGGGCGATCTGCTCGGCGGCGGCGCCACGAGCCACCACGCCCACACTGGTGCCCTCGAGGGCGGCCATGGTGCACTGCCAGTCGCCCTGCTCGCAGTCGATGGGACCGAAGTTCTCGCTGATGATGATGTCGAAGAAGTGCGTGTCCTGGATCTGCTGGAACAGCACCACGTCGAAGCCGGCGTTGCGGATGCCCAACATGTTGTCCGGCGTGTTGATCGAGAAGTTCACCTCGCCGGCGATCAACGCCGCGGCGTTGGCCGGGCCCGAGTGGCACTGCACGAACTCGCCGGTCACGCCCCGGTCGGCGAGGAAGCCCTTCTCCACCGCCACGTGCACGGTCAGGCCGTTGAACGAGGGCGCCTGGCAGATCAGGATGTGATCGCTCTCCGCCACCAACTCCTCCGGCAGGATGGCTTCGATGTCCGGACCGACCGCGTAGGAGCCGAACTCGAAGACCGAGGCGATGCGGTTGTTGTCGAAGGCGAACTGGGCGTTGTTTCGGAGCCGATCGGGGTCGAGCTGGCCGGTGTGCGTGTAGCTGCCCACGTTGTTGTCGAGGATTCCCTCGGCGATCGCACCCTCCACACCCAGGAACTCGTTCATCCCGGCGAGGACCTCGGCGCGGTTCGCCGGATCGCGGATCCAGTCGATGGCTTCGACCAGCGCCTCGCGGTAGTGGAGCACGGCGTTGGGGTTCTCGTTCCAGAACGCCCGCGAGGTCGTCATCACCAGCGACGGCCAGTCCAGCGACGACGGACCCTCGCCGTCACGCAGGGCGAAGGGGATGTAGCCGATGCCGTCGACCACCGCGGTGGTGAGCCCGGGCTCGAAGGTGATGGCCCAGTCCACCTCGTCGGAGGACAGCGCAGCCAGCGTGGTGCCCGCCAAGCCGGTGGCGATGTACGTGGAGCCGTCGGGATCCAGCCCGGCGCTCCGCAGGAGGTCCCTGGCGATCAGCTCGGCAGCGGCGCCGCGTGCCACCACGCCGACCCTCAGGCCGTCGAGGGCTTCCATGGTGCACTGCCAGTCGCCCTGGTCGCAGTCGACCGGGCCGAAGTTGTTGCTGATCACGATGTCGAAGAAGTGGGTGTCGAAGACCTGGCCGAACATGACCACGTCGAAGTCCGCGGCCCGTATCCCCAGCATGTTGTCGGGCGTGTTGTTCACCACGTCGACCTGGCGGGAGATCAGCGCGGCGGCGTTGGCCGGTCCGGAGTGACAGGCGACCGCCTCACCGGTGATGCCTCGAGCCTCGAGGATGCCCTGGCTCCGGAGCACGTAGTCGGGGAACGATCCGAACGACGGGGCCGAGCAGATTCGGAGCAGGTCCACCTCCGGCGGGCCGATCACCATCGGCTCGGCTGCGTCGGCGGCGGTGGCTTCGGGTTCGTCGGCGTCCGCGGGTGCGGCGTCGTCCATGTCCTCGGCCGGTGCGGCGTCGTCCATGTCCTCGGCCGGTGCGGCGTCGTCCATGTCGTCAGCCGGTGCGGCGTCGTCCATGTCCTCGGCGTCGTCCATGTCGTCAGCGGCTGCCGGAGCCGGTGACGGATCAGGCGCCGACGGCTCGTCGTCGTCACCGGCACAGGCTGCGGCCAGCAGCGAGAACGCCAGCAGAATCCCGACGAGTCCGAACAATCGCGATCGTGTCCTCATGTCAGTCCCCTCAACATCACTTTCGGACGCCCAGGTAGAGCGCCGTTGGGCGGATATCAAACTAACAGATGTTTGATGCCAGCGCACATCACCGCGACGTCCGGTCAGCCGGCGGCCCAGCCTCCGTCGACGGTGTGCCAGCCGCCGTTGATGTACGAGGCGTCGTCCGATGCCAGGAAGGTCACGAGGGCGACGACCTCCTCCGGAGTGCCCCGTCGCCCCATGGGGTTCCGCTCGTCGCTTCGCTTCAGGAACAGGTCCGGATCGTCCGGGAACTTGCCGGCCGCGATCGCCTCCAGCATGCGGCCCTCGACGGGCCCGGGACAGACTGCGTTCACCCGGATCCCGGCCGGCGCCAACTCGATGGCCGCGGTCTCGGTCATGCCGATCACCGCGTGCTTGCTGGCGCCGTAGGCGATCAGCTCCGGCGTGCCGCGCAACCCGGCGCCCGACGAGGCATTGACGATGGCGCCGCCGCCGCGGGACCGCATGGCGCCGGCGACGTGGCGCATGCCGAGCCAGACGCCCTTCACGTTCACGTCCATGACCCTGTCGAACGTCTCTTCGGGATAGTCCTCGAGCGGCGAGACGACCCCTTCGATGCCGGCGTTGTTGAACAGCACGTCCACGCCGCCGAACAGGTCGACGGCCGCCTGCACATAGGCCTCCACGTCGCCCGACTGCGTCACATCGGCCCGAACCGCATGGGCTCTCCCGCCGGCCGCCTGGACCGCGGCGACGGTTTCGGTCAGCGCGTCGGTGTCGGTGTCGACCGCCACGATCGCGGCGCCCTCATCGGCGAAGCGCACGGCCGCAGCCCGCCCGATGCCCCCGGCGGCCCCGGTCACAATCACGACCTTGCCCTCGAACCGGTTCATGGCTTCCCCTCTACGAGATCTCGCCCCGACTCACGGGGCTCGGGAGAATGTATGGCAATGTGACGCCGCTGCGCTCGCAGGCGACGGCGTTGTTGTCGGCGGGAGTAGGTTGCCGGGCCGACGGGTCCGGAGCCGGTCAGGCCACGGCGCCTTCACTTGCCAATCGACCAGGGGAGAGACATGTCCAGCGACCTGCAAGGCCAGCACTACCCGGGTTTCGAGGGGCGTATCGGCCGGGTCTTCTCCACCTCGGAGCCGTGGTGGCCTCAGAAGCCAGCCGCGCCGGAGGGTTCGCCGAACGTCGTGATCGTGCTGGCCGACGACCTGGGCTATTCCGACGTGGGTTGCTACGGCTCGGAGATCGCCACGCCGGCGATCGACGCCCTGGCCGCGGCGGGGCTGCGCTACTCGAACTTCCACGTGACCCCCATGTGTTCGCCGACGCGTGCTGCGCTGCTGACGGGGTTGAACCCGCATCTGGCCGGGATGGGGTTCGTGGCCAACGCCGATCCGGGGTTCCCGGGCTACGCCGGCGAGCTGCCGCGCAACCAGCCGTCGCTGGCGGAGATGATGCGCGCCAACGGCTACGCCACGCTGGCGGTGGGGAAGTGGCACCTCTGCACTCCCGCCGACCTGTCCGACGCCGGCGACCGGAACTCGTGGCCGCTGCAGCGCGGGTTCGACCAGTACTACGGGTTCCTCGAAGCGCTCACGAACTTCCATCACCCGCACCGGCTGTACGAGGGCAACAGCGCCGTCCAGACCGACGAGTACCCGGAGGGCTATTACCTGACCGAGGATCTGACCGATCGGGCGGTGCGCATGATCCGCGAGGTGCGCCTCGGCGACCCGGACAAGCCGTTCTTCCTGTATTACGCCCACGGGGCGGTGCATGCGCCGCTGCACGCCCCCGCGGCTGACATCGCCCGCCACCGGGGTCGCTATGACGGCGGTTGGGACCGGCTGCGTGAAGAGCGGCTGGCCCGGCAGATCCAGTTGGGGATCGTTCCGCCCGACACGGTGCTGCCGCCCCGCAACACCGAGCCCAACGAGGATGTCAGGGAGTGGGACTCGCTGTCGGAGAACCAGCGCAGGGTCATGGCGCGCTACATGGAGGTGTACGCGGCCATGGTCGAGTCGGTCGATCGCAGTGTGGCCGCCATCCGCGACACCCTCGAGGACCTGGGCGAACTCGACAACACGATCTTCGTCTTCACCAGTGACAACGGGGCGTCACGGGAGGGCGGCGAGTGGGGGACGCCCTCCTACTTCCAGGCCGTGGGCGAGATCTCCGGTACCCCCGGCGGGCACGGTGAGCCGATCGACGACGAGCTGGTCGCCGGCATCGACGCGATCGGCGGACCGACCACCTGGCCGCACTACCCGCGGGGATGGGCCATGGCCTGTAACACACCGTTCCGGCTGTACAAGCTCATGACCTACCGGGGCGGGCACTCGGTGCCGTTCGTGCTGTCGTGGCCGGCGGGGCCGGTCGGGCAGCGGAGGGTGATCCGCGACCAGTACGCCAACGTCACCGATCTCCTGCCCACCCTGGCGGACCTGCTGGGGCTCGAGGTGCCGAGCCGGCGGGAGGGTCTGGAGGCGGAGCCGCTCTCGGGGGTGTCGTTCGCGGCGTCGCTGACCGACCCCGCTGCGCCGTCGCTGCGGGACGAGCAGTACTACGAGTGCGTCGGCCACCGGGCCTTCTACCGCGACGGCTGGGCGGCGGTGACCTTCCACCGGAACCGCACCCCGTTCAGCGAGGATCAGTGGGAGCTGTTCAACCTGCCGACCGATCTGAACGAGCTGCGCGACCTCGCCGAGGAGCGCCCCGACAAGCTGGCTGAGATGCTCCAGGGTTGGGAGGACGCCGCCTGGCGGAACCGGGTGTTCCCGCTCGACGAGGGAGTGGGACTGAAGACGGCGATGCGGCCACCGGCCGACGATCGGTTCGCCGGGCAGGTCCGCATCCCATCGGGTACGCCCACGCTGGAACGGGTGCGTTCCCAGCGACTGATCGGAGGCCGCTCGTTCCGCATCGACATCCGTCTCGACCATCGCCCCGGCGATGAGGGGGTGCTGGTCGCCCACGGCGGCCAGGAGGCCGGGTACGTGCTCTACGTCGAGGACGACCGGCTCTGCTTCGAGTTGAACGAAGCGGGCCGGCCCAACCCGCTCGTACCGGCGCCGATCGGTGAGTGCTCCGAAATCGTCATCGACGTGCGGACTCCCGGCGACAAGCGCTGGGACATCGCAGTGAACGTCGACGGCCGGACCGCCATCTCCGGCCAGGGCCTGGTGCAACTCTCGGAGTTCCTGCCCTTCGAGGGCATCGATGTCGGCATCGACCGGCGCTCGCCGGTCTCGTGGCAGCTCTACGAGCGCCGCGGCAGCTTCCCGTACACGGGCCGGCTCGGCGAGGTCGTCTACACCCCCGGCGAGTACGCCGCCGACGCCCCCGAGACGCGCCTCGACGAACTCCGCCGCATCGGCCTCGCCCTGGAGTGAGGGTCGGGATGAACGCCGGGGCTGGGCGCTCCATCGCGGAGATCGTCGCGAACGACCTGTGCGTCGGCTGCGGGTTGTGCGAGGCGCTCACCGAGGGCAGGGTCGAGATGGTGATGACAGCGGCCGGGGCGCTGCGGCCCTCGCCCACCGACGTGTTCACGTCCAGGGAGGAGGAGCGGATCCTTGCGGCCTGCCCGGGTGCAGTGGCAGAGGCTCGGGCCGAGGACGGAATCGATGTCGACATCGTGTGGGGGGCGTACCGGTGGATGGCGTATGCGTGGGCCGGCCGGCCCGACACGCGCCACCGGAGCGCCACCGGCGGGGTGCTGACCGCGCTGGGTGTCCATGTGCTGCGCGCGGGCTTGGCCGACTTCGTGCTTCACGTCGGAGCCGACCCGGATCGGCCCATGCGCAGCCGCTGGATCCTCTCGGAGGACCCGGAGTCGGTGCTGGCGAACACAAGCTCGCGCTACGGGCCCACCGCACCGCTCGCAGGTCTCACCGCAGCGCTCGAACGCCGGCGCCCCTTCGCGATCATCGCGAAGCCCTGCGACCTCGGGGCCGTGCACGCACTCTCGAGAACCGATCCGCGTGTCGACGAACTGTGCGTGGTCCGTCTGGCACTGGTCTGCGGCGGCCAGTCGCGCCTGTCCAAGTCGCAGGCGGTCCTCGCCGAGTTCGGCATCGAGGAGGACGAGGTGGCTCTGTTCCGCTACCGCGGTCACGGCAATCCGGGGCCGACGGTGGTGGAGACCACCGCCGGCGACCGCTTCACCAAGAACTACCTGGAGATGTGGGAGGACGAGTCCGGCTGGGACGTCGAGACTCGCTGCAAGCTGTGCCCCGACGCCCTGGGTGAGGCGGCCGACGTCGCCGCGGCCGACGTCTGGCCCGGCGGGTCGCCCACCGGCGAGGACGCCGGGTTCAACGGGATCATCGTGCGAACCGCGACCGGAGAGGACCTCGTGATCTCGGCGGTCGAAGCCGGAGACCTCGTGCTGGGAGATCCCATCACCCCCCGAACCTTCGACGGCCTGCAGCCGCACCAAGTGCGCAAGAAGGAGGCCTTGGCCGCTCGCTACCGGGGTCTGGCCGACGCGGGCGTCACCCCGATCGAGACCCGCGGGCTGCGGATCCCCGAACTCGGCCGCCGACTCGATGCCGAGCGGTTCGCCGATGAGCGCTCCGGCGCGGGCCGCAGAATCCGGGCAGCACGCGCGGCGGCTCCCCGCTGCTGAACGGTCAGTAGGCGATGTCGAGGGCGAAGCGGAGCGCGCGGTCCAAGTCGGCACGGACCGGCTCGACCCGCGCCGATCCTCGGTGCCTGGGCGCGCATTGGTTGGGGTTGTCGCCGGCGCTCGGAACTCGAGTCCGCGCTCATGGGCTCGCCGGCTCGAGCCACCATACGAACGACCCGACTTCCTCCAGCGCGGGGCCGTGCTCGACGAGGAAGGCGCCGAGTGCATCGGCCAGGACTCGCACATGGTCCGGGGCGGAGCGGGGGAACCGGCGAGGGTGAGTGAAGATCAGCCCGGAGTGCCGCTGCCCCGCAGCCGAGAGGTACTGGTGCAACGGGGCGAAGTCCTTGACATTCTCGGTGACAATCGCCCGCTCGTCGGCCGTCGCGGCCCGCAGCAGGTCCTCGTCGGACATTCCGATGAGTTCTGCACGCTCCTTGACGGCGTCGTAGCCGTGGTCTCGCAGCCGGGCCGCAACCCGCGGGGCGTGCATCTCGTCGAGGAGGAGCCTCACCCCGACAGCAGCCTGCGCTCGCTCTCCCAGGTGGCCAACTCGCGGTTGGCAATGTCGTCGTTGTGCGCGATCTGTGCATCGATCTCGTCGGTGAACTCGGCGTAGTACCGGCTGGTCGTCCGGACCTGCGCGTCGGCGAGGCCAAGCTGGGCGGCCGCGGCGGTGACTCGCTCCTCGACGCTGCCCCGCAAACCTCGCAGCAGTCCGACGACCTCCCACACGTCGGGTCCGGCGGCCAATCCGGCGCGCCGGCCGCTCTGCCCATCACGGAAAACGATCCCGGGATGAGCCTCCATGCGCAGGCCCTCGTCGATCAGACGCTCTCCTGCGGAGGAGATCGACTCCGCCCGCTGGGCGGCGCCCCGCTTAAGCCTCTCGTAGGCACCCGAGCGCTTGAACCGGATCGACAACACAGTCATGGTGACAGTGTAGTCAATTGTCACCGAAGCCGACGAGCCGTAGCGCTCAGAACCAGTCGATCCGCTCGGTGGCCGGCCGGGCCGCAGCGGCGCGAGAATCAACCAAGCCTGCATGACCTCGCGGAACGTCGTGCCCGAGGCGTGCAGGCTGTACCGGGCACGGCCGACCCGTCAGAATCATCCCGCTAGATTCTCGGCGGCCATGGTTGCAGAGATCTACGAGACCACCGGCGCCGGGGCGGAGCCCGGGGGCGACTTCGATGCCATTGTCATCGGCGCCGGGGCGGCAGGGCTCTATGCGCTCCACCGGCTGCGAGGGCTCGGCTTCTCGGTGCGGGTGCTCGAGCAGGGCGACGGCGTCGGGGGGACGTGGTACTGGAACCGCTATCCCGGCGCCCGCTGCGACGTGGAGAGTTGGGACTACTGCTACTCGTTCTCCGAGGAGCTCGAGCAGGAGTGGGACTGGACCGAGCGCTTTCCCAGCCAACCGGAGCTGGAGCGCTACTTCAACCATGTCACAGACCGCTTCGACCTGCGGCGGGACATCCGGTTCGGCACCCGGGTGGAGCGGGCCCGCTTCGACGAGGGCCGCAACCGCTGGATTATCGACACGTCGGACGGGGCCACCGTCTCGGCCCGGTTCCTCGTGTCGGCGGCCGGCTGTCTCTCGGAGGTGAACAAGCCGCCGATCCCCGGTGCCGAGACGTTCGCGGGGGTACAGCACCACACCGCCCGCTGGCCCGCCGAGGGTGTGGACGTGGCCGGCAAGCGGGTCGGTGTGATCGGCACCGGCTCCAGCGGCGTGCAGGTGATCCCCCAGGTCGCCAAGACGGCCGAGCACGTCTACGTCTTCCAGCGCACCGCGCAGTACACCGTCCCGGCACGCAACCGCCCGCTCGACGACGAGGCCCGCCAGGAACTCCGCGACAGCTTCGCCGAGCGGCAGGAGTTCAAGCGCACGACACCCGCCGGGCTGTCCCGCCCCGTCGTCCCGGCTTCCTCGGACCTGGACGCAGCCGCCCGCGCCGAGATTCTCGAGGCCTCATGGCAACGGGGAGGGCCGGGCTTCGCCATGACCATCGACGACATCCTGACCAACCCGGAATCGAACGAGCGTGCCGCGCAGTTCGTGCGTGACAAGGTCCGGGCGAAGGTCGACGACCAGGACGTGGCCGAGAAGCTCGTGGACATCGACTTCCCGATCGGGGCCCGGCGGCTGATCGTCGACATCGACTACTTCGAGACCTACAACCGCCACAACGTCACGCTGGTGGACGTGAAAGCAGCACCGATCACCGAGATCACGCCCCGGGGGCTGCGCACATCCGAGGGTCACTACGACCTCGACGTGCTGGTCTACGCCACCGGCTTCGACGGCATGACCGGGGCGCTGCTGTCGATGGACATTCGCGGGGTCGGCGGGATGGCGCTGCGGGACAAGTGGGCCGACGGGGCGGGCACCTACATCGGCCTGGTCGCCGCCGGGTTCCCGAACCTGTTCATGATCACCGGGCCGGGCAGCCCGGCGGTGTTCAGCAACGTCATGCTGTCGATCGAGCAGCACGTGGACTGGATCGCCGACTGCCTCGCCCACATGGTCGAGGGCGGCTTCGAGCGCATCGACGCCGACCCCGAGGCCGAGGCCCGCTGGACCGCGCTCGTCGAGGATCTCGTCGCCCGCAGCATCGTCGGCAAGACGAACTCGTGGTGGACGGGTGCGAACATCCCCGGCAAGCCCCGCGGCATCACCATGTACCTGGGCGGAACCCACAACTACCGGGCCGCCTGCGACAGGGTGGCCGCCAACGGCTACGAGGGGTTCACCCTCACCCGCTCGCCCGATCCGCCCTAGCGGGGCTCGACGGAGACGCTTCTCAGGCGCCGGCGGCTGCGGCCGCGGTGACGTCGTCCTCGGTGACGCGGCCGCCGGGTCCGGTTCCGACGACCGAGCCGAGGTCGACCCCGAGGTCTGCGGCCCGGCGCCGGGCGCGCGGTGTGACCTGCCGGCGGGAGCCGCCCCCGGCGGTCGCGGGAGCCGGACGGTCGGGGACCGGATCTGCCGCCGCGACGGCCCGCGGCTCCTCTTCGGTGGCATCCCGCTGGTCCTCGGCGGCTCCGGCGGGGCCGATCACGGCCAGCAACTCGTTGACGGCGACGGTCTCGCCCTCGGGCACCAGGATGCGCTGGAGCACCCCGCCGCCGGTCGAGACCAGTTCCTCGGTGACCTTCTCCGCCTCGATCTCGGCCACCACGTCGCCCGCCGCCACGTGGTCGCCCTCGCGCTTGAACCAGGTGATGATCGTGCCCTCCTGCATCCCCATGCCGAACTGGGGGAGGCGGATCTCGGTGACCGCGGTCATGCCATCAGTTGGCGGGCGGCGGCTGCGATCCGATCGGCACTCGGGTACAGGGGACGCTCGAGGGCGGCGCTGTAGGGGATCTGCGTGTGGGGCGTCGTCACCCGGCTGATCGGCGCCTGCAGGTCCCAGAACCCCTCCTCGGCGACGATCGCGGCCACCTCCGAGGCCACCGAGCCCATCTCGTGGGCGGGATCGGCGACGACGAGCCTGCCGGTCTTGGCGACCGAGGCCAGCACGGTCTCGCGGTCCAGGGGCACGATCGACCGGAGGTCCACCACCTCCGCCGAGATCCCCTCGCCGGCCAGTTCCTCGGCCGCCGCCAGGGCATGGGAGACGGCGCCCGCCAGGGCGACGACGGTGACATCGTCGCCTTCCCGCTTCACATCCGCCTCGCCGAGCGGCACGACGTGGTCGCCGTCGGGCACCTCGCCACGCTGGCCCCACAGGCCGCCGTCCTCGAAGCTGATCACGGGGTCGTCGTCGCGGATCGCCGCCTTGAGCATCCCCTTGGCGTCGGCGGGCGTGGCCGGCGCGATGAGTTTCAGGCCGGGGATCGTCATGAGCGTGGGGTAGGGGCGATCTGAGTGCTGGGCGGCGTTGCCGCGGTTGTAGAGCATGGGCGCCATCAGCGTGATCGGCAGCTTCGCCTGCCCGCCGTAGAGATAGGTCGACTTGGCGATGATCGAGACGAGCTGGTCGAACGCCACGTACACGAACGGGGCGATCAGCATGTGCACCACCGGACGCATCCCCACCATGGCCGCGCCGGCGCCCGCCCCGACGAAGCCGGCCTCGGAGATCGGCGTGTCACGCACCCGCTCCTCGCCGAAGCGCTCCGCCAGCCCTGCGGTGGATCCCATCAGGGCCCAGGTCACGTCCTCGCCCATCACGAAGACCGACTCGTCGCGCTCCATCTCCTCGACCAGCGCCTCGTTGAGCGCCTCGAGGTAGGTGACGGTGTGCATGGCGGGACCCTCAGGCATCGATCGGGTTGGTGAACAGGTGCGTGAAGGCGGCCTCCGGCGGAGGGGTGGGGCTCGAGCGGGCGAACTCCAGCGCCTCGGCCAGTTCTGCCTCGACCTCCTTGTCGATGACGTCCAGCTCGTCGCCGTCGACGCCTCGTTCTCCCAGCGTGTCGCGGAACAGCACGAGCGGGTCGCGCCGGGTCCGCCAGTGCTCGATCTCGGCGGGGTCGCGATAGTTCTCGATGCGGATGCCGATGGCGTGGTTGTCGAACCGGTAGGTCATCGTCTCCACCAGGCTCGGCCCCTCGCCCCGCCGCGCCCGCGCCACGGCCTCGCTGACCGCTTCGTACACGGCGAGCACGTCCTGGCCGTCCACGGTGACGCCGGGTATGCCGTAGCCCGCGGCACGCTCCGACACCTGCTCGACCGCCATCGTCTTGTGTGCCGCGGTCAACTCGCCGTAGCCGTTGTTCTCGCACACGTAGATCGCCGGGAGCGTCCAGATTGCCGCCAGGTTCAACGACTCGTGGAACGTCCCCTGGTTCGAGGCGCCGTCACCGAAGAAGCAGAGGGTCACGCGGTCGATGCCCTGCATCTTCGAACCCAGCGCCGCTCCCGCCGCCACCGGCAGGCCGGACCCGACGATCGAGGTCTCCCCGAGGCTCCCCACCGAGAAGTCCGACAGGTGCATCGACCCGCCCTTGCCCTGGTTGACCCCGGTCTCCTTGCCCATCAACTCGGCGAGCAGGCCATCCAGCGCCGCCCCCTTGCCGATGGGGTGGCCGTGCGAACGGTGGGTGCCCACCATGTAGTCGTCGGTGCGGAGCGCCATGCACGCTCCGACGATCGAAGCCTCCTGGCCGGTGGAGGTGTGAAAGGCGCCGTAGAGCTCACCGGCCAGCAGGAGTTCCTTGGTGGTGGCCTCGAACTGCCGGATGCGCGACATGCGCCGGTACATCTCCCGCAGATCGTCGCCTGTGACCCTCATAGTGTGCTCCTCTGACCGCACCTGCGGCGGTCATGCTACGCCGGTCGCCGTGGGCGAGCCCCGATTGCGCCCGGGTTCGAGCGGGGCGGCCTGGCCGGCCCCCGCTATGTTCACGGTCTGGAACCGGCGAGCAGACGGCATGCCACCCGCGGCGCCGGGACGGGTGGTGAGAGGCAGTGATGGGACGTCTGGACGGCAAGATCGCGATCGTGACCGGCGCAGGTTCGGGACTCGGCCGGGCGGCGGCGAGCCGCTTCGCGGCCGAAGGGGCTCTGGTGGCTTGTGTCGACATCGATGGCGAGGGGGCGCAAGAGACCGTGACGGCGATGGGCGAGCAGGGTCTCGTGGTCATCGCCGACGTGACCAGCGAGGCCGACGCCGAGCGGATGGTCGCCGAGACGATCGATCACTTCGGGCCGCCGACCGTGCTCTACGCCAACGCCGGCATCGGCGGTCGCGGCGCGGCCGCCGAGGTCGACCTCGAGACGTGGCAGGCGGTCCTCGCCGTGAATCTCACCGGGGTCTGGCTCTCCGCCAAGTCGTGCCTGCCCGCAATGATCGAAGCCGGTGGTGGCTCGATCATCAACCAGGGCAGCATCACCGCCCTCGTCGGGTTTTCGAACTCGGCCGCCTACAGCGCTTCGAAGGGCGGGGTCATTTCCCTCACCCGGCAGATGGCGGTCGACTACGCGCCTCACAACGTCCGGGTCAACGCCATCTGCCCCGGGGTCATCGAGACCCCGCTGCTGCGCCGCTCGTGGGCGCTCGCCCAGGGTGTGGAGGAGTCTGAGGTCGACGACCTGCTGGCGGAGCACTGGCACCCGCAGATTCCCATGGCGCGACTCGGCCAGGTGGACGAGATCGCCGCCATGGCCGTCTACCTCGCCTCCGACGAGGCCGCATGGACCACCGGCTCGATCCTGACCGTCGACGGCGGCCAGACGGCGATGTAGTCACTGCGTCCGGCGCCGCGCAACGGAGTGGCAGGCGCCGTTCGCGCCGCCATCTAGTGATGCTATGATATCACCCTATGCGAACTGTCATCACGCTGCCGGACGAGGTGCACGCCAGAGCCAAGCAGCGGGCTGCGAACCTCGGTATCAGCTTCGCCGAGTTCGTTAGACGCCTTCTCGACAGAGAACTCGACGCGCCCGCACCACAGGCCGGCGTCGACTCCATATGTGGGATGGTTGCGGGGACACCGTTCGACATGGCCCGTGACGGTGATCGGGTCATCGCCGACGCCCAGCATGCGCAACAGATCGACCGGGTTCGTTAGGACTTGGACTACTCGTACGTCGATACATCGGCCTGGGTGTCACTGGCCGACGCTTCGGAGGCGTCCCACGAGCGGGTAGCGGCGGCGCTGCGCGAGCGTCGCGGCCGGCTCCTCAGCAGCGACCACGTACTGCATGAGACGTGGGTGGTCATGCGCCACCGGCACGGCTTCCGCGAGGCGGAGACGCTCGTCGGTGCCATCCGCAGCGGCATTGCCCGCATTGAGGTCTCCGGGTTGGCGGACCTCGAGGTCGCCGCGGCGATCGCGGTGGCGTTCCCCGACCAGGACTTCTCGCTGTCGGACCGGACGAGTTGGGCAGTGATGGAGCGGCTCGGCGTCCACGAAGCGGTCTCGCTGGACCGCGACTTCCGCGTGTACCGGTTCGGCCCCGGCAGGCGCCGCGCCTTCACCGTCGTCCCCTGACGCTCAGGATCGAGTTCGGCACTCGCCTGCTGGCCCATGGTCTCGATGGCGTCGATGACCTCGTCGATGTGCATCTGGGGCCACTGAGGCTTGATGATGATTGGGTCGATGGGCAACTCGCGACTGACTCTGATGAAGTGGTCGATGACCTCCTGGGCGGTGTCGAGGGCGACGGAGTCCTTGACGGTTTCGTAGTAGTCGTTCATCAGGTCGTCCTCGTCGAGGATGTCGAGGGTTGCGAGGTCCTCGGCCAGCACGATCGGGTTGTAAAGCGGTGCCAGGAGCACTGTCATGCCCAGGCGGACGTGCTCGTCGACCTCGCCGGCGAGGCGGGCCAGCAGCGGGATGGGCTGGAGCCACCGCAGCTCGCCGTACAGGAAGTGGTGGCCGATCACGAAATGGCTGAGCCCGGCGCGCTGGCCGGCCTCCACCTGGCGCAGGATCCCGTCGAGCTGCTCGACCGGGTCGACAGTGCGGGGCACGTCTCCGATGAGCATGCCGAACTTCATGGGACGCTCCTGCCGCGGCTCAGGTCTCCTGGGCGGGTTCCGGCGACACCGGCTTCAGCATCATCATCCCGACGCGTTTGACTCGCACGACCACCTCGTCGCGCTGGTTGTAGCCGAGTTGCTCGAACCAGACGATCCCGGCGTCGTCGCGGCTCTTCGACAGGCGCTTGTCGACGATCGTGGTCTCGGCCCGGAGGGTGTCGCCGTGGAACACCGGGGCGGGGAACTCGATCTTGTCGAAGCCGAGGTTCCCCAGCGTGGTCCCCAACGTGGTCTCGGGGACGGTCATGCCGGCGACGAGAGCCAGGGTGAACAGGCTGTTCACGAGCCGCTGGCCGTGCACCGTGGTCCTGGCGAACTCCTCGTCGAGGTGCAGCGGCTGCATGTTCATCGTGAGTGACGTGAACAGGATGTTGTCCGTCTCCGTCACCGTTCGGGTGAGGGCGTGGCGGATAACCATCCCCACCTCGAGTTCTTCGTAGTACTTGCCTTGCATGTCGTCCTCGTTCAGTCGCCGATACCTGGGAGTTTGCCGGATAATCCATACGGAGGGGCGTATCGAGTCCCTGAGGCCACGCGCGGGGGAACTGTTACGATCGCTTCGTGGGTAGTTCTCCTGCCGGTGTCCGGCCGGCTTGGGTTTCGGATGGCTTGTTTCCCTTCGAGAGCCGGTTCTTCACGACTCCGCGTGAACACACGATGCACTACGTCGATGAGGGAGCGGGGGAGCCGATCGTCTTCGTGCACGGCAATCCGGCCTGGTCGTTCGAGTTTCGGCACCTGATCGGGGGATTGCGGTCGGAGTTCCGTTGCGTGGCGCCGGATCACACCGGCTTCGGGCTGTCCTCGCGCAGCGGCCGCAAGGAGGACCACCATCCTGCGGTTCACGCCGAGGCGTTTGCGGCACTCCTCGACGAGCTGGAGTTGCGGGACGTGACGCTGTTCCTGACGGACTGGGGCGGGCCGATCGGCCTCGACTTCGCCCGCCGGCATCCGGATCGCGTCGAGCGGCTCGTCATCGCCAACACGTGGTGCTGGCCGGTGAACCGCGACCTCCACTTCTGGTTCTTCAGCCGGATGATGGCGAGCCCGCTGGGGCAGTACCTCATCAAGCGGCGCAACTTCTTCGTGAACGGGGTCATGCCTAAGGCGGTCGGGAACCGGGAGATCCTCACACCGGAGGTGCTGGAGCACTACCGCTTGGCGCAGCCCTCGCCCGCCGAGCGTGGCGCCAACGCGGCGCTACCGGGTCACATAGTGGGTGCGACGCGCTGGCTCCGGGAGATCTGGGACGAGCGAGCGACCTTCTGCGCGAAGTCGGCGCTGGTCCTCTGGGGATCGAAGGACATCGCCTTCCGTACGAGAGAACTCGACCGCTGGCGGGTGGAGCTCGCAGATGCTGAGGTCCACGAGTTCGCCGACTGCGGGCATTTCATCGCCGAGGAGGCGCCCGAGCGGATCCTGCCGCTGCTGCAGGCGTTCATGCGGTAGAACCGCGGCCGTGTACTCCCACTTCACCTCCGATCTCTTCGAGTTCCTCCTGGACCTGCGGGCCAACAACGACCGCGAGTGGTTCGCTGAGAACAAGGGGCGCTACGAGCGGCACGTGAAGGAGCCGCTGCTGGCGTTCATCGAGGACTTCGAGCCGTACCTGCACTCCATCAGCGAGCACTTCGTGGCCGATGCGCGGGCCAACGGGGGCTCCATGTTCCGGATCTACCGGGACGTGCGGTTCTCCAAGGACAAGTCCCCGTACAAGACCCAGGCTGCGGTCCAGTTCCGCCACGAGGCGGGACGGTCGGTGCATGCGCCGGGCTTCTACCTGCATCTGGAGCCCGACCTGGTCTTCGCCGGGGTCGGTCTCTGGCGGCCCGACTCGGCGGCGCTCGCCCGGATCCGGGAGCGCATCGTCGACGATCCCGCCGCTTGGCAGGCTGTTGCCGGGGATCCCGGGTTCGTCGAGGAGTTCGACCTGGAGGGGGAGTCGCTGAAGCGGCCGCCGAAGGGGTTCGACCCCGAGCACCCGCTCATCGAGGACCTCAAGCGCAAGGACCACGTGGGCACCTGCATGCTCGACGAGGACGAGGTCACCGCCCCCGGGTTCATCGACGTCTTCGCCGACGCCTGCCGCACGGCCTCGCCCTACATGGAGTTCCTCACCGCCGCGGTGGGTCTGCCCTACTAGCGACGACTCCGTGAGGGTCACCCGAGGGAGTCACCGGAGGGGGTCCACCCGAACCGGGGAGGGTGCCGGGTCCGTCCCCGGTATCCTGTAGGGACCGGCCGAAATCTCCGGTCGTTGGGCGCACAGTTCGCTTTCCCTGATTGATTCTGTGTGAGCCACCCAACCGCGGTGCCCCACATCAACGAGTTCAGGCACTCGCGCACATCAGATGGCCCGCGTGGCGCGGGCAAGGAGAATCATGTCCACCACCTTCGCCCAGTTGGGCGTACCCGAATCGATCTGCCGCGCCCTGCAGCGCGGCGGTATCCACGAACCATTCGAGATCCAGGCGGCCACCATGGCCGACGCTCTCGCCGGCCACGACATCTGCGGCCGGGCACCCACCGGATCGGGCAAGACGCTCGCCTTCGGTATCCCGCTCGTCGTCAATGCGGGCCACGCCAGGCCCAAGCGGCCGACGGCACTCGTCCTGTCACCCACCCGCGAACTCGCCGAGCAGATCGCAACCGATATCCGCACCTTCGCCGGCGACGTCCGGGTCGGCGTCGTCTACGGAGGGGTTGGCTACGGCCCGCAACTGAATTGCCTGCGCGACGGCGTCGAGATCCTCGTTGCCTGCCCCGGACGGCTCGAGGACCTCATCGAGCGGGGCGCCGTGAGCCTGCACGATGTGCACCTGGCGGTCATCGACGAGGCAGACCGCCTGTCCGACATGGGATTCCTCCCCGCGGTGCGGCGTCTCTTGGACCAGACGGCGCGCGATCGCCAGACCTTCCTGTTCTCCGCCACGCTCGACGGCGCCGTGCGGACACTCACCCGCGATTACCAGCATGAGCCGATCACGCACACCGTCGATGCCGAGACGCCCGATGTCACCGCCGCCGATCACCGGTTCTGGCAGGTCAACCGGGCCGAGCGGGTCGCTGCCTGCGCGCAGGTGATCAACGCGGTCGGGCAGACGATCGTGTTCTGCCGGACCCGGCACGGCTCAGACCGCTTGACCCGGCAGCTCTCCCAGCGTGGCATCAGCACCGCAGTGATACACGGCGGTCACGCACAGGATCGGCGGACCCGCTCGCTGCGCCGGTTCACCGACGGCCACGTGCAGGCGCTCGTCGCCACCGACGTTGCTGCCCGCGGGATTCATGTGGACGATGTGGCGTCGGTCGTCCATTTCGACCCGCCGGACGACCACAAGACGTACCTGCACCGCTCGGGTCGCACGGCCCGCGCCGGCCGGGGCGGCCTCGTGGTGTCACTTCTCCAGCCGGAGCAGATGGGCGACGCCCGGCGGATGCAGCGCCGGCTCGGCCTGAACGAGGCCATCACGTTGCCGGACGCGCGTGATTTGCCCGCTGGGCCGGTGGCGGTGTCTGCGCGACACGCCGACTCCGTGGTTCACAACGGCCGGGAGTCAACCGGTGCGTTGGCTCGGAACGGTGAGTCGGCCCGCAACGGTGAGTCGGCCCGCAACGGCCAGGAGTCGAGCGCTCGCGCGGCTCGAAATGGCCAGGGTGCTCGCGGTGGTCAGCGGGCTCGGAACGGTCAGCGGTCCAGCCGCCGGAGCAAGGTCTCCGGCGCTCGGCGGCGGTAACTGTCCTCGAGCCATTCAGCCAGGTCTTCGAGTTCCACCCTGGCGAGACGGATGAGCATGGCGCCGTAGCCCTCGTAGTGAGGCGTGGAGAAGAGCACGTCGGAGTGGTTCTCCAGCAGGGTGCTCTTGGCCTCCGGCTCGCAGAACACGACCAGGACCTCGGTGTCGTGCACCCCGTCGCGGTTGTACTCCCGCTCGCTCCACATCCGGCAGAACCCCTTGCCCCGAACCTTCAGTGCGGCCGTGCCGTAGAAGGTCCCCTCGGTCACCTCCGGCAGTCGCGTACCCAGCCGGCAGACATCCTCGAACGTGGCCACGTCCGTGTCTCGTTGGCTAGTAGGGGGTCTCGCCGGCGTCGACGTTGATTGCCTGGCCGCGGATGATGAGGGCGTCGGGCGACAGCAGGAAGGCGACGACGCGTCCGACTTCGATGGGCGCGATCTTTCGGCCGAGCTGGGGAAGGGCCATGCCGGCCAGGATGTCCTCGGCGTCGCCGCCCTGATGGTCGGCGAGCCAGTCGGCGACGCCGGCCAGCATCGGGGTGTCGACCGCGCCGGGGCAGACGGCGTTGACATTGATGCCCAGGGGCGCCCACTCGGTCGCCAGCGACCGGGTGAGGCTGATGACCGCAGCCTTCGAGGCGTTGTAACCGGCCATGTTGGGGAAGCCGACCTTGCCGCAGTTGGAGGCCACGTTGACGATGGCCGCCCGGTCGGAGGCGGTGAGGTGCTCCAGCGCGGCCCGACACATCCGGAACACCCCGGTTGCGTTGATGTCGAGCTCGCGGGCCCAGGCCGCGCTGGTGGCGTGGCGGGCCTCGTTCATCTCGATGACGCCTGCGTTGTTGACGACGCCGTCGAGTCGTCCGAAGCGAGCCACCGTCGCCGCAACGGCCTCCCGGACACTGTCGTCCGAAGCCACGTCGCAGTTGACCGCAAGAGTGTGCCGACCGCTCGGGTCGACACGGAGAGCCGTCGCCTCGACGGTCTGCAGATCGAGGTCGGCCAGAGCCACCGAACTTCCCGCATTCACGAGCGCCTCGGCGATCCCGGCGCCGACGCCCCCCGCGGCACCGGTCACGATGTAGACCCGATCAACGAGGCTCATGGCACCGAGAATGCAATCGGAAGTCGGCGGGGTCGGTCTTCGCGGCCTGCGTCGGGGTCTGCTCGCGGGGAATCATCAATTCACCAGGTTGTGTTGGTGAGGACGCCGCCGTCGACGAGCAGGTCGGTGCCCGTGATCCAGCGGGACAGGTCTGAGCAGAGGAACACGCAGGCGTCGCCCACGTCCTCCGGCGTGCCGAGCCGATCGAGCGGGGCCGCGGCCAGGTAGCGGTGGACGCCCTCGGGCCAGTCGTCGACGAGGCCGGGGCGGTCGATGAGCCCCGGCGAGACGGTGTTACACCGGATCCCGTCGGGGCCGTACATGAGCGCGGCCGCCCGGGCGTGCATGACCAGCGCCGCCTTGGAGGTTGCATAGTGACCGTGCATGACGGTGGGATGTCGGGCCTCGATGGAGGCGATGTGGACAATCGAGCCGCCACCGGGATCGCTGTTGCGGCGCATCGTTGCCGCCGCCAGCTGCGTCAGCCGGTGCGTGGCGGTGACGTTGATGTCCATCATGTCGGTGAACTGCTGGTCGGTGAGGTTGTCGAAGCGGGCGATCGGCTGGGCGCCGGCGTTGTTCACGAGACCGTCGAGGCGCCCGTGCAGTCCCAGCGTCTCCTCGATCACGCTGGGTGGGCCGTCGGCTGTCGTCAGATCGGCGCGCACGGTGGCGACCGGTGTGCCGTCGGGATAGCGCAGGTGATCGGTGGGGGAGTTGCGGGTGTGCGCCACGACCGTGGCTCCGGTCGCCACGAACCGGCGAACGATCCCGCTACCGATGCCGCTGCCGACGATCCCGCCGACACTCTCGCTGCCACTGCCGCCGCCACTGCCACTGCCGCTGCCGGCGCCGGTCACGAGAACCACACGCCCGCTCAGGTCGATCATGCTGCTGGGGGAGGCCGTCTCGTTCACAGTGGGTGTCTATCGCAAAGACGGGCGGCAGGCGACCTGGGCAGAACCCGAAGTCGCTGCCCGTGAGCCGCTAGCGGATCCTCCGCGAGCGGTGATAGGCACCTGCCGGGCGGCATGATGGGGTGAACCGGTGAGGGGAGCGCAGTTGGCATGACCGAACTCGGCGAGCGGAGCCTCGACTGGGCGGGCGACCGCATCCGGATGGTCGACCAGACCCGATTGCCGGATGCCTATGTGGTCCTCGAGATCGACGACGTGGCCGGCCTGGTGGATGCCATCGGGCGCCTGGCGGTGCGGGGCGCCCCGGCGATCGGCGTGGCGGGCGGCTTCGGGGTCGTGCTCGCCGCTCAGGAACACGGCGCCGGCACCGAGCAGTTCGCGGCGGCCGTGGAAGCCATCCGCACGGCGCGCCCCACCGCCGTCAACCTCACCCGCATGGTCGACCGCGTGGCCGCGTGTGCAGCCGAGGGCCCGGAGGCGCTACTCGCCGAGGCTCTGGCCGTCCGGGACGAGGAGGTGGCCGCGTCTCTGGCTATGGGACGCCGCGGCGCGGCGCTCGTCGAAGAGTTGGTGTCGGAGGCCGATGCGGTCACAGCACTCACGATCTGCAACACCGGCGGGTTGGCGACTGTGGAGCGGGGCACCGCCTTGGCTGTGATCCGCACCATCCACGAGCGAGGACGCCTGGCGTTGGCGATCGCCACCGAGACCCGCCCGCTGCTGCAAGGTGCTCGGTTGACGGCCTGGGAGCTTGAGCGCATGGGCGCCCCCTACCGCGTGATCGTCGACGCCGCCGGTCCGGCGCTGCTGTCGCGAGGCATGGCCGATGTCGTGCTGGTGGGCGCCGACCGCATCGCAGCCAACGGCGACACCGCCAACAAGATCGGCACGTTCGCCCTGGCTGTGGCGGCTCGCTACGCCTCGATCCCGTTCGTGGTGGTGGCGCCCGAGTCCACCGTTGACATGGACACCCCGTCGGGAGACGCCATCCAGATCGAGGACCGCGGAGCCGACGAGGTCGTGAACGTGCGCGGCACGCAGATCACCCCCGAGGGCAGCGGCGCCCTGAATCCCGCATTCGACGTCACCCCCGCCGAACTCATCACAGCCATCGTCACCGACCGCCGGGTCATACGCCTGGACCGGGGCGAGACACCGGCCACCGATACCGGCGGCTGAGCAAACCCGCGAGGGAGGGGGCGCCGGGGGCCGGCCGGCGGAGCGATTTCGCCAGACGCTCCCGACGACGGCCACCGCCGCCCCCGACCGGGCACGCCACGGACGGGCGCCCTACTCAGCCGCCGGCGAGTGGGGTGATGAAGTGCACCTCGGCGTCGGGTGGCACTGGCTCGTAGATCGGGTCGGGCACGATGTCGCCGTCGATGGCGATGGCCGTGGCCGACGTCTGGTCGAGGTGCGCCCGGATGCCGGGGAACATCTCCTCCAGCTTGCGCAGCAGTTCCCGCACCGTGGCGGCCTCCACCGCCACCTGCGCCACGCCGCCGGTCAGGCGGCGCTGGTTGGAACTGAAGTGCACCTGCGCCATCAGCCCCCGTCGCCGTTGCCGGACATGATCGCCTCCAGCACACGCGGCGGCGACAGCGGCAGCTCTCGGATCCGCGAACCGGTGGCGTCGTACACCGCGTTGGCGAGGGCGGGCAGCGGCGGCACGATGCCGACCTCGCCCACGCCCCGCACCCCGTACGGGTGGTTGGGGTTGGGAACCTCCACGATGATGGTCTCGATCATCGGCAGGTCCGAGGCCACCGGGATGCGGTAGTCCAGAAAGCCGGGGTTCTCCATGATGCCGTCGGCGTCGTGGATGTACTCCTCGTTGAGCGCCCAGCCGATGCCCTGCACCACGCCGCCCTGCATCTGGCCCTCGACGTAGTCGGGGTGGATGGCGGTGCCGGCGTCCTGGGCGGTCGTGTAGCGCTCCACGGTCACCCGGCCGGTCTCCTCGTCGACCGAGACGTCCACAACTTGCACCGAGAAGGCCGGACCTGCGCCGCGGGCGTTGAGGGAGGCGGTGGCACCCAGCGGGCCGCCGGTGCGTCCGGCCTCGGCGGTGATGTCGGCCAGCGCCAGCGGCTCGTGCTCGCCGCCGCTGTGGGTGGCCTGGCCGTCCGCCCACTCGACGTCGTCGACTTCGCATTCCCACATGCGGGCGGCCCGTCCCCGAAGCTGGCCCTTCAAGTCACGGCAGGCCTCCACGACCGCCATCCCGGTGGCGAAGGTGGCGCGGCTGCCCTCGGTGACGTCGGTGAAGCCCACCACCTCGGTGTCGCCCACAACCGGCTGGATGGCGTGAACGTCGATCCCCAACTCCTCAGCGGCCATGAGCGCCATGGAGGCACGGCTGCCGCCGATGTCGGGGCTGCCGGTGACCACGGTCGCGGTGCCGTTCTCGTTGAGGTTCACGGTGGCGCTCGACGCCTCACCGATGTTGAACCAGAACCCGCTCGCCACGCCGCGGCCGTGACCGGGAGCCGGTTCGCTGCGGTAGTGCTCGCTGTCGCGGATGGCCTCGAGGCACTCGCGCAGCCCGATCAGCGGCCACTTCGGGCCGTAGGGGGCCTGGTCGCCGGCACTCGGGCAGTTCAGCAGCCTCAGATCGATGGGATCGATGTCCAGACGCTGGGCGATCTCGTCCACGAGGGTGTCGGTGGCGAAGGCGGCCATCGGCGCCGACGGGGCCCGGTAGGCGGCGTTCACCGGCTTGTTCACGACCACCTCGTAGCCCTCGATAACGAAGTTCTCCACGTTGTAGGGCGCCACCACGCACATGCAGCCGAGCATCGCCCAGACCCCCGGGAAGGCGCCGCTCTCGTAGGCCAGCCAGGCCTTGGCGGCGATGATCCTCCCATCCCCGGTGGCGCCGAGCTTGACGCGGATCACCGAGCCCGGTGTCGGACCGGTCGCCCGGAAGACCTCGTCGCGGCTCATCACCATCTTCACCGGTCGCCCGGACCGGGCCGAGAGTTCCACCGCCAGCGGCTCCAGGTAGATGGTGGTCTTGCCGCCGAAACCGCCGCCGATCTCGGCGGGGATCACCTTGATGCGCGAGGTGTCCCAGCCCAGCATGGCGGCGGTCTGGGAGCGCACCCGGAAGTGGCCCTGGGATGAGCACCAGATGACCGTCTTGCCGTCCTGGCCGGTGTCGGCCACACAGGCATGGGGCTCGATGTAGCCCTGATGGATGGGCTTGGTGACGAACTCACCCTCCACGACGATGTCGGACTCGGCGAATCCCTTCTCGATGTCACCGCGCTCGTAGCAGGTGCGGTTGGCGACGTTGGAGGGCTCAGTGGGCTCGGAGTCCAGGCCGGTCGTGAAGATGTCCTCGTGCAGCAGCGGGGCGCCGGGCTCCATGGCCGCGAGGATGTCCAGGGTGTGGGGGAGCACCTCGTAGGTCACAGCTATGGCCTCGGCTGCGTCCTTGGCCTGGCGGCGGGTGGCGGCGGCGACAGCGGCGACCGCGTGGCCCTCGTAGAGCACCTTGTCGCGGGCCATGAGATTGAGCGTCATGTTCCGCTCGGGATCGTCGGCCGGCAGGTCACCGAAGTCCGCGCCGGTGATGATGGCCCGTACACCGGGCATGGCCTCCGCCGCCGACGTGTCGATCGCGACGATCCGGGCGTGGGCGTGCGGGGACCGCAGGATGTGTCCGTACAGCATCCCGGGCAGCACCAGGTCGGCCGCGTAACGGGCCTTGCCGACGACCTTGTCGAGGCCGTCGTGGCGGACCGGGCGCGTCCCGACGTAGCGGTAGCTGGGCCGTTGTTCGGTGATGGTCATCCCGCCACCTCCTCCTTCATCCGGTCTGCTGCAACCAGCACCGAGCGGATGATCTTGTCGTACCCCGTGCAGCGGCAGAGGTTGCCGGCCAGCGCATAGCGCACCTCCGTCTCGGTCGGGTCGGGGTTGCGGTCCAGCAGGGCCTTGGCGGCCACCAGGAACCCCGGGGTGCACACGCCACACTGCAGGGCGGCGCCCTCCAGGAAGCACTCCTGCAGCGGGTGCAGGTGGTCGCCGTCGGCGATGCCCTCGACGGTGACGATGGTGGCACCGTCGGCCTCGGGGGCGAACACCAGGCACGAGCACTGCAACCGGCCGTCAAGGATGATCGAGCAGGCGCCGCAGTCGCCGGTGCCGCAGCCCTCCTTGGCGCCCATGAGGCGCACCTCGTCGCGCAGCGCGTCCAGCAGGGACTCACCGGCGTCGCACAGGAACTCGACATCGTCGCCGTTGATGTTGCAACTGACATGGGTGCGGCTCACCGCCCACCTCCGTTCCCGGCCCGTCCGGCCGCCTCGGCCACCGCTCGCTTGGCGAGCACACCCGCCACCTGCCGCCGGTAGGCGATGGTGCCTCTCTTGTCGTCGATGGGGCTGGCGGCCCCGGCGCAAGCTGCGGCGACGGTGGCCAGGACATCATCGCTGATGGGCCGGCCCACGAGTGCTTCGGTGGCCGCCGGCACGAGCACCACCGTCGGTGCCACGGCCCCCAGGGCGATCGTGGCCTCGCTGCAGTTGCCGCCGGCGTCGAGGCTGATCCGGGCCGCGGCGCCGACGATGGCGATGTCCATCTCGGTGCGCGGGATCAGTCGCAGGTAGGCATCGGAGGTGCGGGCAGGCGGCCGGTCGATCTCGAACTCCACGACGAACTCGCCCGGGGCCAGGGAGGTCCGCCCAGGGCCTGTCGGAACGTCGGCGACCGCGACGGTGCGCTCGCCGCCGGGTCCGGCCACCACCGCTCGAGCGTCGTTCACGACGAGAGGGGGGACGGAGTCCGCCGCCGGCGAGGCGTTGCACAGGTTGCCGCCGAGGCTCGCCCGGTTCTGGATCTGGTCGGATCCGATCAGACCCGCCGCGTGGACGAGACCGGGCAGGTCGGCCGCCAGAGCGGCGTTGTCCGTCAGGTCCGACGTCGGAGCCGCGGCTCCGACGCGCCACGTGCCGTTGTCCAGGGACACCTCGGTGAGCCGGGCGATCTTCTTCAAGTCGATGATGACACTGGGCTCGGGCCGGCCCGCCCGCATCTGGGGGACGAGGTCGGTGGCACCCGCGAAGACCGTGGCCTCGGGATCGCCGATGAGCAGCTCCACCACTTCCGCGATCGATGCCGGTGCGACGTACCTCACGGGTTCTTCTCTCTCACGACGGGTCTCCCTCCGCGGGTTGCGGACCCAAACTGTATTGCGGTGACCGTTCGGTCACATTGTTGTGGACAGCGGTTATCTGCGGGGCGCGCCCCGAGGCTACGGTCACCATCTCTCCGAACCGGGGACACCCTTGAACGGCCCCACGATGTCGCCGGTGACCCAACCGCCGTAGAAGCGCCCGGGCTGGGGGCGCACGACCTCGTCGTCGAGGAAGCAGGAGAAGTCGGCCGGGTAGAACGACACATAGTTCGCCAAGTCGGCGAACGCCGGGATGGGCTGCGGGTAGCTCCAGGCGCGGCCGACGACCGCGAGTCCCCCGGCGGAGACCGTCCAGTAGGCCGCCGAGCCTTTCCATTCGCAGAAGCTGCGGCCCGGAGCCCGCGAGAAGTACTCACGGGCGGTGTCGGCCGGCGGTACGTAGTAGGTGGGCGGATGTGACGTCTCCAGCACGCGCACCGACTGCGACGACTCTGCGATGACGACACCGCCGAGGGTGACGCACACGCGACGGGCGGCGGGCTCGAGTGCCGGGGGGCGGGGATAGTCCCATACCGACTCCTGGCCGAGTCCGGCCGGATCGGGCTGGGGCAGTCCTTGCTTTCGCACTGCGCCGACGATACCCAGACGGCTCCGTGGAGGAGACGGCTTCCTGGAGGGTGGACGGGTGTCGACGCCGGATGTGGGACCTCCGAGCCGCTCTGCGCGAGGCTGCGGGTGTGGAGGTGTTCGATGCCGCCGCGGTCCGGGCGGCGACGCCGTGGCCGGAACTGATGGAGGCGATCGCTGGGGTGCTGGGCGACGCCGGTGCCCTGGCTCCCGAACGGCATGTCCATGCCCTGGCACTTCCGGGCGGAGCCCAGGGGTCGTTGCTGGTGATGCCGGCCTGGCGGTCCGACGACGTCATCGGTGTGAAGGCGGTCACCTACTTCCCGACGAATGCCGGCGGCGTCACCCCGACCATCAATGCCGGGTACCTACTGTTCGACGGACAGTCGGGACGGCTCGTGGCGTCACTCGACGGCGACGAACTGACCGTGCGGCGAACGGCAGCGGTCTCCGCGCTGGCGGCTCGCCACCTCGCCCGCCCCGAGGCCGGGAGGCTGCTGGTCGTCGGTACGGGTCAACTGGCGACGGCCGTGGCACGAGCGCACTCCCACGGGCGCCGGTTGACGTCGGTGGAGGTCTGGGGCCGCAACGCCCGCCGCGCCGGCGACGTGGCCGCGGCCTTGGCCGGGCACGGTTTGCCCGCAAGGGCGGTGGACGACCTCGACGTCGCCGTCGCGGGGGCCGAACTGATCACGTGTGTCACCGGCGCCACCGAGCCGCTGATCGCCGGGCGCCTTCTGCAGCCGGGTGCTCATCTGGATCTGATTGGCAGCTTCCGCCCTGACATGCGCGAGGCCGACGACGACGCCGTGCGGCGTGCCGCGGTGTTCGTGGACACGCGCCCCGGCGCGGTACTGGCTGGCGACCTGGCCCGCCCGCTCGCTGCAGGCGTGATCGACGAGAGTTCGGTGGTTGCCGACCTCGCCGACTTGGTCCTGGGACGTCACCCCGGCCGCGCCGTGTCCGAGCAGATCACGCTGTTCAAGTCCGCCGGGTTCGCTCTCGCCGACCTGGCGGCGGCGCAATTGGTCTGGGACTCGAGCCGGGAGTGATATTTCGAGCGCATCGTGCATATCATCAGGCCGCCGCTGCGCGATCTGCGTATCTGGCGCAGCAGAGGCCTGTCCGTAGAGTCGGGTCGACTCCAACACCACCACCCCGAGGTCGGGAATGACGCGAATCCTCTGGATCAACCCCGTGGGCACAGACGCCTACGACGCCCCCATCGGCGCCGAGCTGCGTTCCGAGGCGGCCCCGGGAACGCGGGTCGATGTCTGCTCGCTGCCCGGTGCCGGACCACAGCACCTGGAGTGGAACGCCTTGGAGGCCGTGGTGGCGGGGCCCACGATGGGCGTGATCCGCTGGGCGGCCGAGGGGGGCGCCTACGACGCGGCGGTGATCGGGTGCTTCTACGACCCATTCCTGCGCGGCGCTCGCGAGTTGTCCGGGGCCATGGCCGTGACCGCGCCAGCCGAGGCCTGCCTCCACGCCGCCTCGACGGTCGGCGAGCGCATCTCCATCCTCGTGGGCCGCAAGAAGTGGATCCCCGAGATGCACGAGAACGTCGTGAAGTACGGGTTCGGCGATCGCCTGGCCTCGTTCCGCGTCCTGGAGATGAGCGTGGACGACTTCCAGGCCGACCCGGCGTACACCCAGCAACGGATAATGGCCGAGGCCGAGGCGGCCGTCGCCACCGACCGCGCCGACGCCGTCATCCTCGGATGCACCATCGAGTTCGGCTTCTACCGGGAGGTGCAGCGCAAGATCGGCGTGCCCGTCATCGACGCCATCACCGCCCCGCTCCGCTACGCCGAGTTCCTGGCCACTCTCGGTGCCGACCACGGCTGGCGCACCAGCCGGGCGGGGGGCTACGACGCCGTGCCCCCGCGGGAGCTGGCGTGGATCCCGGTCGTCGAGCCTGTGCTGAACACCGATCCACGATGAGAGCGACCCGGTGCTGACCATGGACCTCCTGACCCACGACGACATCGAGACGCTGTGCCTCGGAGCCACGCTGCTGGGCACCGGCGGCGGCGGCGACCCCTACGTGGCGAAACTCCTGGCGCAGCAGGCCCTGGCAACCTACGGCCCGGTCCGGGTCGTCGACCCCGGGGACCTGCCGCCGGATGCGCTGGTGCTCACCACGGCGGTGATCGGGGCGCCCACGGTGACCCTCGAGAAGATCCCCGCCGGCACCGAGTTCGTGGGTTCGGTGGAGGCCCTCGCCTCGTATCTCGGCAAGGAGCCGGCGGCCATCATGTCCATCGAGGTGGGTGGGCTCAACACGCTCGTGCCCATCGCCACGGCGGCCGAGATGGGCCTGCCGATCGTGAACGCCGACGGCATGCGCCGGGCGTTCCCGCAGATCGAGATGACGGTCTTCACGCTGGCCGGCCTGCCCGCGGGTCCGCTGTCGATCGCCGACGAGAAGGGCAACCAGTGCGTCTTCAAGACCACGAACAACCACGTGGCCGAGGCGCTGGCCCGGGCGGCGGTGATCCAGCTGGGCATGGCCAACGCCATCAGCTGCTACCCGCTGACCGCCGGGCAGATCGCCGAGGGTGCCATCGTCGGCTCGTTGACCTACTGCAATGAGGTGGCCGGGCTGCTCGAGGCGGTCCAGCGAGCCGACGAGGGCGCCTGGGAGCGGTTCCTGTCGGAGTCCGGCTCGGTGGAGTTCTTCCGGGGCAAGGTCGTGGACCTGGACCGGCGGACGACGGCGGGCTTCGCCCGATCCACGGTGATCCTCGAGGACCTAGACGGCTCCGGCGACATCATGCGTATCGAGGTGCAGAACGAGAACCTCATCGCTTTCCGTGACGGTGAGGCCGTCATCACCACGCCGAATCTCATCTGCATGCTGGACCTCGAGACGTTCGACCCGATCACCACCGAGTACATCGCCTACGGCCACCGGGTCATCGTCATCGGCATGCCCTGCGCACCCGAATGGCACCGGCCGGGCATGCTCGAACTCGTCGGTCCGGAGGCGTTCGGCTACGACGACGTGGACTTCGTGGAGCTGCCCCGATGAGTCCGGCGGGCGACTCCCGCGATCTCCGCGTCGGCATCGACGTGGGCGGCACCAACACCGACGCGGTCGTGATCGACGCCGCGGGGGAAGTGTTGGCGGCGATGAAGGTGGCCACCACCCCCGAGCCCATCGACGGCATCAGATCGGCCCTCGACGGCGTACTGGTGGGGCTCGAACACTCGCGGATCGCCAAGGCGATGCTGGGCACCACGCATTCGGCCAACGCCATCATCCAGCGGCGCGGCCTGGACAAGGTGGCCATGCTGCGGCTCGCCGCCCCCTCCTCGCTGGGGATCAGCCCCGGCGCCGCCTGGCCCGCCGATATTCGCGCCGGGGTCATCGGCACGACCGCCATCATCGAGGGCGGCCACGAGTACAACGGCAAGGAGATCGCCGCTCTGGACACCGAGGCGGTCAAGCGCCTGGCGGCCGAGGCGGTGCGGACGGGGTGCCGGTCGATCGCGGTTGCCGGCGCCTTCAGCCCGGCGACCACCGAGCACGAGATCCGCGCCCGGGAGATCCTGCAGGCCGAACTCGGCGCCGACTTCCCGGTCTCGGTCAGCTACGAGATCGGCTCTCTGGGCCTGCTGGAGCGGGAGAACGCCACGATCCTGAACGCCGCGCTGCTGAGCGTGGCGACCGGCGTGATCAGCGGCTTCGAGGGGGCTCTGGCCGAGCATCGCCTGGATGTCGCCGCCTATCTCACGCAGAACGACGGGACGCTGATGATGGCCGCCGAGGCGGGTCAGTACCCGGTGTTGACCCTCGGCTCGGGCCCGACCAACTCCATGCGGGGCGCCTGCGCACTCGCCGGCGTGGACGACGCCATCGTCATCGACGTGGGCGGCACGTCGGCCGACGCGGGGATCCTCGTCGGTGGCTTCCCGCGGCAGTCCTCGGCGGCGATCGAGGTTGGCGGTGTGCGCACCAACTTCCGGATGCCCGACCTGATCTCCATGGGTCTCGGCGGTGGGACCATCGTCCGCGACGCGGGGGCCGACCTGCGCATCGGGCCCGATTCGGTGGGTTACGACGTGGCGACCGATGCGATCTGTGTCGGCGGGGACGTCCTTACGCTGTCCGACGTCTCACTGGCGGCCGGGCGCATGACCGGGTTCGGCGATCCCGCCAGGGTGGCGACGCTCGACGCCGAGGTCGTGGGCGGCGCCCTGGGGTGGGTCGATGAGCAGATCTCGATCGTGAGTGAGAGGATGAAGTCGACGCGGGCTGCACTGCCCCTCCTCGCCGTCGGCGGCGGCGCCCATCTCGTTCCCGATGCGATCCCCGGGGTGTCCGAAGTGATCCGTCCGAAGCATCAGTCGGTCGCCAACGCCTACGGTGCTGGGATCGCCGAGGCCTCCGGATCGGTCGACCGGGTCTACAGCTACGACGCATCGAGCCGTGAGGACTGCCTCGACGACGCCCGCCAACTGGCCACCGACGCCGCGGTCCGCTCCGGGGCCGATCCCGGACAGGTCCGGATCACCACCGTGACGGAGGTGCCGATGACCTACGTGCCGGGAGGTGGTTGCCGGGTCATGGTCAAGGCGGCGGGTCCGCTCGCCTGAGGAGCCGCTCACCGTGCCTGCCGCCGCCCAGCCGCCGCCGGGAATCGCCGACTGCCACAACGATCTGCTGCTGGCCTGCCAGCACCGGCGAGAGCGCGGCGCGGCGGATCCGTTCGGCGACGACTGGCTGCCGGGTCTGCGTGCCGGTGGGGTGGTCTTCCAGGTCCTGCCGATCTTCACCGAGGAGCAGTTCATCGGCGAGGGCGCCCTGCGACGCACGCTCGAGATCCTCGAGTTGGCCCGCGAGATCGCCGAGCTGCATCACCGTGACGTCGGCATCGTGGAGTCCGCCTCCGACATCGACGCGATCGTCGGGGACGGGCGCATCGCGCTCCTCCTGGCGCTCGAGGGAGCCGAGCCGGTGGGCTCCTCGCTGTCGATGCTCGAGACGATGTGGCGGTTGGGCGTGCGGCTGACATCGCTGACCTGGAACCGCCGGACGATGCTGGCCGACGGGGTGGGCGAGACCGACACGGGCGGCCGGCTGACCTCCCTCGGCGTCGAGGCCGTGGCGGAGATGGAGCGCCTTGGGATGGTCGTGGACGTGAGCCATCTCTCGTCGCACGGGCTGGCTCACCTGGCCGAGGTGGCGACTGAGCCGTTCGTGGCGTCCCACTCCTCGTGCCGGGCCCTGTGCGACCACCCGCGCAACCTCTGGGACGCGGAGTTGCGGATCGTGGCCGGATCGGGGGGATTTGTCGGCATCAACGCCACGGGGCGATTCGTGGCCGCCTCGGGCACCCCCACGATCGATCAATTCGTCGACCACGTCGAACATGCCGTGGCAAACGTGGGTGACGGTGCCGTGGCGATCGGCGCTGATTTCATCGCCGACCTGTTGGATCAGGTGGACCCGATCCTGGGTCGCCAACTGCTGCTGCGTCCCGGGGACATCGTGCACGTCGAGGGTCTCAAGTCTCCCGCCGACCTCGCCCTGCTCGCCGAGCGGATGATCGACCGATTCGGCCCCGAGCGCGCCGCACGCATCGCCGGGGGGAACGTGCTGGAGTTCTTCAGATCCCGGCTCCCGGTCTGAGGCCGGCGCGCCGGAGCGTGCGGGATGGGTCGGCGCGGTGTTTCGAGCGACGAATTCGCCGGACGATCGTCCCCGGACGTGGACATGGCAATCCCCGGACTGCACTCGGGCACAGCCTCGCGAGGTAGTGAGGGGTATCACGCTGCGAGTCGGCGGGGCCGGGTAGCGTACGTGCCGTGATCTGGGAATCGATAAGAGAACTCGTGTCCGACCGCGCCTCGGCACCAGGTGGCTCCGGTCTGCGGCGGCGTGCCCGCCGGCAGGCCATGATCCCCCGCCGGAGGGCCCGGCTCGTCAGGCTCGTCGCCGTCCTGGCGGTTGCTTCGCTGATCCTGAGCCAGTGCGGCGGGGAGGACGACGAATCGGCCGACGAGGAGCAGAGCACCGACACCACGGTGGAGGTCTCCGAGGCGACGACGACAACCTTCGTGGCGCCGCCCGCGCCCGAACCCCTGGCTGTAGAACCGGCCCCCGCTCCGGCGCCCGCCCCGGCGCCGGCACCTGCTCCCGCGCCCGCCCCGGCGTCGGCACCGGCTCCCGCGCCGGCGCCCTCGGGGCCGCCGCCGGTAGCCGCAGGCACCCTCCCGGACTTGGCGATCGCCGTCGACGGGTACGCCCACGCCCTGTTCGTGCAGGAGTTCTTCAGCGGGCCGGTGACCAGCTATTCCGCCAGCTCGTCCGACACGGGCGTGGCCAGGGCGGGTGTGCGAGCCCCCGACATGCTGATCGTGGCACCGGTCGCCAACGGATCCGCCAGCATCACCGTGACTGCCACGGGCCCGGGTGGAACGGCGACCCAGACGTTCCTCGCCAGGGTCGGGGCCGGGCCTCAGCAGATCACGCGACCGGCTGCCCCGCCTCCCGCACCCGCGCCGGCGCCCGCACCTGCGCCCCCGCCACCGCCGCCTGATGGCTCCGACGAGTTAATCCCGATCGACGACGACCTCCCACCGACACCGCCCGACGTGGGCACCGGCGATGCCGTGCCCACCGAATCGCTGCCGCCCGTGGAGGCCACAGAGGCTCCGACGCTCTCCGGCCAGGTGCCCGTCCAGACCGTCGGTGTCGGCGAGACCATCACCGTCGACGTGAGGCCCTACTTCGACGGCATCATCCAGGGCTGGGCGGTGGACACCTCCGACAATGCAGTTGTCCGAATCGAGCCACCCCCCGGCGCCGGCCGAGCCGTGCTGCGGGGCATCGTGGAGGGCACTGCCACGGTCACGGTGACCGCGAGCAACACCATCGGCGAGGTGGCGCAGGCCTTCAACGTCACCGTGGGGGCAACCTCGACAACGACTACGACCACGACCACCACGGCGGCCCAGACGGGCTCGACAGCGACCGGCTTCCTGGTGCAGATAGGCGATCCGCCATCAGTCACGGTGAACGTCGGCGAGACGACGACGCTGGACATCAGCCGATCCTTCTCGGGGGCCACCAGTTTCGCCGTGGAGAACGTACCGAGCGGCGTGCGGGTCACCGTTTCCGGGTCGGTGGCCACGATCACCGGCGTGAGTGCGGGGGTCTACACGATCAAGCTCGTCGGCTCGAACGCCAACGCCTCCGTCAAGCGGGACGCCAGGATCATCGTCAACTAGAGAAGATCCTGCTCGCTGCCCCTGGCTGGCCGCGGCGCGGCGAGCCGCGGGAATTGATGAGCCTGTGACGGGAGACTCAGCGCACTTGGGGCACGGGCACCCTCCGGGCGGGGGCTCCCGGGCCGGCTGGCGTGGCCACCGGCGCCTGCTGCCAATTCTGGTGCTGCTCGGTGCGGCACTGGTGGCGACGGTGGTGGGCGTCATATCCCTCTGGCCCGACGGAACCGGCCGGACGGCTGTCGCCGAGGGCGCGGGCCAGGTGGGTCTCGCCTCGGAGCGGTTCTCGGCGGAGGTGCAGGCGGTCCGGGAGGGCCCGTGCTCGTACTCCACGGCTGAGAGCCCGCAGAACTGCCGCACAGTCGTCTTTGTGCCCTCGAGCGGCCCGGATGCGGGCACGCCGGTCCCGCTGCCGGAATTCAACCTCGATCAGACCGGCTATGTTCCCGACCCCGCGCCCAGCGACCGGATCGTCGTGGGCTATGAGGCCTCCACGGGGTTCTACTTCTACGCCGACGTGGACCGCCGGGCGACACTATGGGTGCTCGCAGGCGTGTTCGCCGTCTTCGTGCTGGTGCTCGGACGGCTCCGGGGCCTGCGTTCGCTCATCTCGATGGTGCTGACCGGGCTGGTGCTGGTGGGTTTCGTGGCGCCGTCGATCCTCGACGGGCACCAGCCGCTGCTGGTTGCCGTCGTCGCGGCCTCGGTGATCGCCTTCGTCGGCTTCTACCTGACGCACGGGCCGGCGCCCGAGACCACGATCGCCCTGGCGGGAACGCTGGGGTCTCTGGGGCTCACACTCGGCATCTCGGCGCTGTTCTTCGGCGCCGCCCGCTTCACCGGCGTCGCCACCGAGGAGGGGGCGATCCTGTCGTTCGTCTCCGGCGGCATTGACCTGTCGTCGCTGCTCCTGGCCGGTGCCATGATCGGGACCCTCGGCGCCCTCGACGACATGACGATCACGCAGGCCGCCACTGTTGCGGAGTTGCGCCGCGCCGATCCGACGATGCGGGCACCGAAGCTGATCGCCGCCGGTCTGCGTGTCGGTCGGGCGCACGTCGCCTCCACGATCAACACCCTGCTGCTGGCCTACGTGGGCGCGGCCATGCCGCTGCTGTTGCTGTTCGCGGTGTCCGATCAGTCCTGGGGTATGGTCGCCAACTCCGAGCTGATCGCCGTGGAGATCGCCCGAACCCTCTGCGGATCCATAGGCCTGGTGGCTGCCGTGCCGCTCACGACCGCGCTGGCGGCCGCCCTCGGCGGCGATGGGCGTCGCGGTGCCGCCGGGGAGGCAACCGGCGCCAGCGGTCGCGGCCCGTCTCTCCGTGTCAGGCGTCGGCGATCGGAGGGTGCCGGTCGCCCTGCCAGTTGGGACGACTTCACGCCGCGGGAGGACCTGGACTTCTGAGCCATCGGATAGCGCCACGTACGTTGCGAGAGTGGTCATGTCGGCGGTCCTGTGGGTCATTCCGGCGGTCCTGTGGGTCATTCCGGCGCAGGCCGGAATCCAGCCCGCTCGGGCTTGCGGGCGTTGACCTGCCGGCCTCCTAGGCTTTGGCGCTCAGGAACCCGTGCCGAGCAGGAGTGTTGAGATGGTCGAGCCGATTCCCGACAACTATCCCCGGGTGAGCGCCGCGCTAGCCGTGGACGGCGCCGCCGACGCCATCGAGTTCTACCGCGCGGTGTTTGGCGCCACCGAGCGGATGCGCATCCCCGCACCCGAGGGCAAGATCGGCCACTCCGAGTTGGAGATCGGGGACTCGCTCATCATGGTGGCCGACGAGTATCCGGACATGGGCTTCGTCGGACCGAAGAAGATCGGCGGCACACCCGTCACGATCAGCGTGTACGTGAGCGACGCCGACGCGGCCTTCGCCGAGGCGCTAAGCCGCGGGGCAACACCCCTCCGTGAGGTGGCGGACCATTTCTACGGTGACCGCTCGGGGCAGTTCGAGGATCCCTGGGGTCACCGCTGGGGGGTGGCGACCCACATCGAGGACGTGTCGCCGGAGGAGCTGGACCGCCGGGTGAAGGAGATGTTCCTGGGCGGCTAGCGAAGCCGGAGCGCCGGCCGACCGGGCCTATTCCACGGTGACGGCGGTGCCGTAGGCCAGGATCTCCGCGGAGCCTTGGGCGACCATGGACGTGGCGATCCGCATGTTGACCACGGCGTTGGCTCCCAGGCGGGCGGCGTCCTCCTCGAGACGCTCGAGCGCCTGCGCCCGAGATTCCTGCATCATCTTCGTGTAGCTCCCCAGTTCGCCGCCGACCACGCTCTTGAGGCCGGCGCCGATGTCCTTGAAGATGACCTTGGCGCGGATGGTGCTGCCCGTGGCCAGGCCGTGCACCTGGGTGATGGCGTGGCCTTCGATCTGCGGTGTGGTGACGACGATCATGGGTGCTCGGCCTCCTGAATGGCGGGTTCTGTAGGGCTGGCCGCAGCCTAGGATGCCCGGATGCTCCTGCATCATCTCCTGGCTCAGGGGGCCGCTCATCATCCTGAGAAGACCGCGCTCGGCTGGGTCAAGCGCGATCGGTCGCTCAGCTACGCCGAGGCCGCCGAGGCGACCGACCGGGTGGCCGCCGGTCTGGCGACGCTCGGTGTGGAGCGGGGCGACCGCGTCGGGGTCTTCGCCCACAGCGGGTTGGACTACCTGCTTGCCATGTTCGGGGCGTGGCGGGCGGGTGCGGTCGCCGCGCTCGTGGATCTCAGCCGCGCCGACGGCTTGGACCGCTACTTCGGTGACTGCAGGCCCAAGGTGGTCATCTACACCCACGACTACTTCGATGCCGTCGACCGGCACCGCGCGGCGCTGGACAGCGTGGAGACCTACGTGTGCTTCGACGGTGCACAGCCCGGGGCGCTGGACTGGGCCGAGATCCTGGGTTGTGCCCAGGATCCGCCCGGCGACATCGCCGAGGAGGCTGACCTTGCCCACCTCTCGTACGCCGCGGACGACAATGGCCGGCCGGCGGGGTTGTGCCTGCCCCACGAGCCGACCCTCGGGGCGGCCGGCTCCCTCGCCGAGCTTCTGGGGATCGGCGCCGATGACGTGAGCCTCGGGCCGACCCCGCTCTCGGGCGGCTACCAGGTGGTCGCGAACCTGCTGCCGGCGCTGTCGGTCGGCGCCACCTGCTGGGTGATGAACAACTGGAGCGCCGAGGGAGGCCCGGAAGTGGTGGACCGCCTCGGGGTCACGGTTCTGGCGGCGGATCCGGCTGTGCTGACCGCGGCGCGCGCTGAGGCAGGCACACGCCGCGGCGGCCTGCCCGATTCGCTGCGCCTGGTACTGGCGGAGGAGGGTGCTGCCCCGGCCGACGTGAAGCGTGCCTGGCAGGAAGACCTGGGGATCCGGTTGGGCGAGGTTCCGGCGCCGGAGGTCAGCCCCTGGAGTTCCTCGGGCGGTTGAGCGGCCCGTCCTGACCGGCCTTGGCGGCTCGCCGCCGGAGTCCGTGGCGGTCCCGAGCCCTCGGCCGGTTCAGTCCCGGCGGTGGCCGGGGATCCAGTCGGTGCCGGCGAGGGACACGCCGGCCATTGCGGCCGCCTCCACGGTGAGGGCCGCCAGGTCCTCGGGTTCGAGGTTCAGGACGTGTGACTTGCCGCACGCCCTCGCCAAGGTCTGCGCCTCGAGCGTGAGCACCTGCAGGTAGTTGGCGAGGCGTCGCCCCGCCAGCACCGGGTCGAGGCGGTCGGCCAGGTCGGGATCCTGGGTCGTGATGCCGGCCGGGTCGGTGCCGGTGTGGAAGTCGTCCCAGAAGCCGGCCGCCGAGCCGCGGCTGCGGTACTCGGCGTCGAGGTCGGGATCGTTGTCGCCGATGGCGATGAGGGCCGCAGTGCCGATGGAGACGGCGTCGGCTCCCAGCGCGATCGCCTTGGCCACGTCCGCGCCCGAGCGGATGCCGCCGGCGGCGACGAGTTGCACACCGGTGCGGTGCACCTGCATCTCCTTCAGCGCCCGCACGGCTTGGGGAATGGCCGCCAGCGTGGGGATGCCCACGTGCTCGATGAACACGTCCTGGGTGGCGGCGGTACCGCCCTGCATGCCGTCCAGAACGACGACGTCGGCACCGGCCTTGATGGCCAGGGCCGTGTCGTAGTAGGGACGGGCGGCACCCACCTTCACGTAGACCGGCTTGCGCCAGCCGGTGATCTCGCGCA
>JAPPDX010000042.1 GCA_028824415.1 bacterium
GACTTGGTGCCGCGCCACGTGGTCAGAAGCCGGCTGTTCGGCCGGCCACTGGCCATCTGGCGCGCCGACGACGGCTTCATCAACATCTGGGAGGACCGCTGCATCCATCGGGGGATGCGTCTCTCGGCCGGCGTCAACGACGGGGCCGAACTGGTCTGCCAGTACCACGGCTGGCGCTACTCCAACCGCAACGGGAGCTGCAGCTACATCCCGGCGCATCCGGGCGAGGCACCGGCAAGCACACTGCGCGTGGCGACCTTCGCCTGCGCGGAGCGCTACGGGCTCGTCTGGTCGGGCGGTTCACCCGGCGCCGAACCGCCTTCGATCCCGGCCCTGGAGAGCTCCGAAGTGCTGGTGCTCCGGAGCCTGCCGGTCAACGCCCCGGCGGCTCTCGTGATCGAGGGACTCGCTGGGTACTCGTTCCGGCCGAGCGCGGCGCTCGGAGCCGACGACGCCGTCGCAACCAGCATCGACGCCCGCAGCGCCTACTCGGTCACCGTCACGGCGACGACCACCGACGGCGAGAGTTCCGTGGTCTTCTTCGTCCAGCCGGTCGAGGCGGGCCGCTGCGTCATCCGTCCGGTGCTCAGCGCCGCTCCGGCACCGGAGGAGCGATTGGCCACCCTGCGCCATCACGCCAGGGCGCTCGAGGAACTCCGGGCACAGCTGGAGGACTCGCGGCCCACCGAGATCGCCGTGCCGCTGCCCGTGGCAACACTCGAACCCCTGCGCAGCGACAGCGCGGCCTCCACAGCAGGCGGCCGTCGCCCCCAGTTGCAGGTCAGGGTTGCCCGCAAGTGGCTCTGTGCCGAGGGGATCGCCGCATTCGAGCTGGCGCCGGTCGCCGGCGAACTGCCGAGCTTCCAGCCGGGCGCCCATCTGGACGTGCACCTCCCGAACGGCCTCGTACGGCAGTACTCGCTGACCAACGGGCCGGACCTGACCGGCGTCTACCGCATCGGGGTGAAACTGGAGCCGGAAGGCGGAGGCGGGTCGCGCTACTTGCACGGCAGCGTCCACGTGGGCGACAGGCTGGACATCTCCGCACCGCGCAACAACTTCCCCCTCCGGCGGGACGCGGCGAGGACGGTCTTGATCGCCGGCGGCATCGGGATCACACCGCTGCTCGCCATGGCCCAGACCCTGGCCCGGCAGGGGCTGATCTGGGAACTCCACTACTTCGCCCAGAGCAGTAACCACGTCGCCTTCGGTGAGATGCTCGATTCCCTGGCCGGCGACGTCACACGGCACGTGGGACTCACGCCCGAACAGACCGGCGACGAGCTCGGCAGGATCATGCGGTCCTACGCCCCCATGCATCACACCTACGTCTGCGGCCCCGGACCGATGATCGACGCGGCCCGCTCGAGCTCCGCCGAGGCAGGCTGGCCCACCGAAGCGATCCATTTCGAGTACTTCAAGAACGAATCCGAGCGGGACGACAGCTCGGCGTTCGACGTCACCCTGGCCCGCCGCGACCAGACCCTCAGGATCGGCGCCGGCGTGTCGCTGCTCGACGGCCTGCGGAACGCCGGAATCGACCTGCCGTCATCCTGCGAGCAAGGCGCCTGCGGGACATGCATCGCCACGGTCCTCGACGGGGAGCCCGACCACCAGGACGTCTTTCTCAATGGTTCCGAGCGCGCCGCCGGCGACCGGATGCTCACCTGTGTCTCACGCGCCAAGAGCGGGCGGCTCGTGCTGGATCTCTGAGCACCCATGATCAAGCTCTACGACTACCTGCTCTCGGTCAACTGCTACAAGCAGCGACTGCTGCTGAGCATGCTGGACGTGCCTCATGAGCTGGTGCCGGTGGAGTTCCACCCAGGGCGGGAGCACGAGAGCGCCGAGTTCAAGAAGATCAATCCTCTCGGCCACATCCCGGTGATCGACGACGGCGGCTTCATCCTGCGCGATGCGCACGCCATCCTGATCTACTTGGCGAGCAGGTACGACCCCGCCCGGACCTGGTACCCCACCGGTGAGCCGCGGCTACTCGGTGAGGTGGCCTCCTGGTTGCAGTTCGCAGAGGGCACAACCAACAGCGCCTCGGCGGCGCGGCTCTGCGTCAACTTCGGCTACGACTTCGACCTGGCTGCATGCCAGGCAGCAGCGCATCGCCTGTTCCGCGTGCTCGACGAGCACCTCTGGTTCCGCGAGCAGGAAGGGCTCGGCTGGGTCGCCTCGGCCCCGGCACCCACGGTTGCCGACATCGCGCTCTTCGGTGACGTCGCGCTCTCCGAAGAGGGAGGCATCTCACGCGAGGACTACCCCGCCCTGCGGCGCTGGGCCGAGCGGGTCCAACGCCTGCCCGGCTTCACCGACATGCCCGGCGTGCTCCCCGTCGCCCCGCTGCCGCCGTGATCCGAGCAGCGCACCCGGCCGGTTCCCAGCTGCGCTCTTGAACCGCCCAGGCCGGACGCGGGCCGTCACAGCCCCGAGACCAACTCCTGGTTCAGCGGGAAATCACCGGATGAGAAGGCCACCGTCCACAACCAGGGAGGCGCCGGTCACGAACGAGGACTCGTCGGAGGCCAGGAACACCGCCGCGGCGGCGACCTCTCCGGGTTGACCGACCCGGCCCATCGGGTGGGCGGCGTGGCAGGCGGCGAGGGCGGCATCGGGGTCGGGCTGCTGTTCGCAGTAGTGGTGCATCTCGGGCGTCTCGATGAATCCGGGGCAGATGGCGTTGACCCGCACCCCGGCGGCGGCGTACTCCAGCGCCACCTGGCGGGTGAGCATCAGCAGCGCGCCCTTGGAGGCACAGTAGGCGGCGTCGTTCTCGAATCCCACGAAGCTGGCCACAGAGGCCAGATTGATGATGGAGCCCGATCCTCGCCGGACCATGCCCCCGACGGCGTGCTTGGTCAGCCAGAAGGCGCCCCGAACGTTGGTGTCCATGATGTAGTCGTACTCCTCCAGCGACGTGTCCTCCACCGTGCGCAGGATCCCGACGCCGGCGTTGTTGCAGAGCACGTCGATGCGGCCGTGGCGGGACTCGACCTCGGACACGAGTCGCTCGCAGTCCTCGAGCCGGCGGATGTCGGTGCGGATGAACTCGGCCCGGCCGCCTGCAGCGGCGATCTCGGCAACGACGGCCTCACCCTCTGCCTCGTTCCGGTTGGCCGCCACCACCACCGCACCCTCGGCGCCGAACCGAGTGGCGATGGCGTGGCCGATGCCGCGGCCGGCACCGGTCACGACACTGATCTTGCCGGCAAGCCTTCCCATCAGGGTCCTCCCCTACCGCTGTCTCCCAATCGATGCGGTCCCGTCCAAGGTGGCGCTTCCTGCTGCGCACTCACTTGACGAGGCCGCCGTGGGCGGTGACGATCGAATCGGTCACGTAGGACGCCTCCTCCGACGCCAGGAAGGCGGCGTAGGCGGCGATCTCGGTCGGCTTGCCCATGCGGCGCAGGGCCGTGACAGCTTCGACCTGGGCCACGAGTTCGGGATCCTCGAGGAACGTGGCAACCATGGGGGTTTCCACGAAGCCGGGACAGATCAGATTCGCTCGCAGGCCCTGCGGGCCGTACTTCTGCGCCAGTGACGCCGTGTAGGCCAGCAGTGCCCCCTTGCTGGCGGCGTAGGCGTGGAAGTGCGAGTCACCCCGGTACGAGGCGGCGGAGCCGACGTTCAAGATCACCGAGCCGGGGGCCGCCTCGAGCAACGGCCCGATGGCGTGCTTGCAGAAGAGAAACACGCCTGTGGCGTTGATGGCCAGAACCTCGTCCCAGGTGCTGCGCTCGAGTTCCTCACTGGGCCGGTCGGCGTGGGCGAGAAGCACGCCGGCGTTGTTGTAGAGCACGTCCAGACCGCCCAGGGCGTCGACTGCCACCTCCACCACGGCCGCAACCTCGGCTTCGTCGCGTACGTCGGCGGCCACGCCGACCGCGGTCGCACCGCCGTCCCGCAACTCCGCGGCCACGTCCTCGACCCTCCCGGCATCCAGATCGGTCACCACCAGCGAGGCGCCCTCGGCCGCGAACCGGCGACTGACCGCGGCACCCTGGCCGCCAACCGCCCCGGTCACGAGGCAGCGCCGCCCCTTGAGCCGCTGATCACCCATGTCTTCCCTCCCCCGTCCGCACCCCGGCCGGACCGTCCCGACACCGATGCCCCTAAGCCAATGCACCGGGGACTGCGACGGCCGGGAATGTTCTAGCGTGAGTCGGCGATGGCCGCCAGCCGAGAAGTGCCCGTGAACCTCCGCAGCGCTCGCTGGTTCGCACCCCGGGATCTCTTCGGCTTCCTGCACCGCACGGCTCTCCGATCCGAAGGGCTGTCCGACGCCTCGATCTCGGGGCGGCCGGTCATCGGCATCGCCAACTCACACTCGGAGTTGGTCAACTGCAACCTCCATTTCGGAGCGCTGGTCGACGGCGTCAAACGCGGCGTGCACCAGGCCGGAGGGCTGCCTCTGGAGTTCCCCACCATCTCGCTCAGCGAGATGCTGATGAAGCCGACAACGATGCTCTACCGCAACCTCATGTCGATGGACGTCGAGGAGATGATCCGCTCCAGCCCGCTGGACGCGGTCGTGCTCGTCGGCGGGTGTGACAAGACCGTTCCGGCGCAACTCATGGGTGCCGCCAGCGCCGGCGTGCCGGCGATCTCGCTCACCGGCGGACCGATGCAGCCGGGGAACTTCCGGGGCCGGCGGATCGGCGCCGGCACCGACATCTGGCGCTACACCGATGACCTCCGGGCCGGAAGGATGTCCGAAGGCGATTACGCCGAACTGGAGGCCGCCGCACGGCCCGGTGTCGGTCACTGCAGCGAGATGGGCACCGCTTCGACGATGGCCACCCTCACCGAGGCGCTGGGCATGTCGTTGCCGGGATCGGCGGCAGTGCCGGCGACCGACGCGCGCCGCGGATCACTCGCCGAGGAAACCGGGCGCCGGGCCGTCGAGATCGCCCGCGAGGGTCTGCGTCCGGCGGCCGTTCTCACCCGCGAGGCCCTGGAGAACGCCGTGACGGTGCTCGCCGCAGTCGCCGGCTCCACGAACGCCGTCCTGCACCTGATCGCCCTTGCCGGGCGTCTCGGGATCGACCTGCCCCTCGAGCGGTTCGACAGCATCGCGGCGCGGACCCCGGTTCTGACCAACATCCAGCCCGCAGGGGAGCACCTGTTCGAGGACCTGCAGCGGGCGGGAGGCGTTTCGGCCCTGCTCGGCGAATTGGCCCCGCTGCTACATCTCGACGCCCTCACGATCACGGGCCGGACGCTGGGCGAGAACATCGCCGGAGCCGAGGTCTGGGATCGAGACGTCCTCCGCTCCCTGGACGAGCCCTTGCTGCCATCCGGAGGGCTGGCCGTGCTGGGTGGCACGCTCGCCCCCGACGGTGCGGTCCTCAAGGCCGGCGCCGCATCACCGAACCTCCTGCAGCACCGAGGCCGCGCCCTCGTCTTCGACGGCATCGAGGACCTGCTGGCACGCATCGACGACCCCCACCTGCCGGTCGAGGCTGCCAGCGTTCTGGTACTGCGGGGCACCGGACCGAAGGGCGCGCCGGGCATGCCCGAGTGGGGCATGCTGCCGATCCCGCGCAAGCTGCTGGAGCAGGGCATCACCGACATGGTCCGCGTCTCCGATGCCCGGATGAGCGGCACCGGCTACGGCACCGTCGTCCTGCACGTCGCCCCCGAGAGCGCCGTCGGCGGACCGCTGCACGCCGTCGACGACGGCGACGAGATCGTTCTGGACACCGCGGCGCGGCGCCTCGACCTGTGTGTCGAGCCGGCGGAGATCGCACGGCGACTGGCCGCGCGCCCGCTGCCCGAACCGCCGTTCCGGCGCGGCTACGGCAGCATCTACCTGAAGCACGTCCTGCAGGCCGATGCGGGGGCCGACTTCGATGTGCTCCGCCACCGACCCGACGAGCAGCAGACCCAGCCTCACGGACTGCTCGAGGGTTGGATAAGCGGCTGGTGAGGTGGGCGGCTAGGGGCCCTTGAGGATGCTCCTAGGATCACAGCCGTGACCGGAGCCGAGGGAGCGTCCGGTGCCGGGGATTCCGCTGTGGATACCGTCATCGCCGACTTCAACCGCGCCTACGCCGAGCTGACCGCCCCCGGGGCCCCGTTCGCCTGGACAGTGCACGACGTGCGCGGCGTACCGACCCGGGTCTTCGACAGCGCGCCACCTCACATGCGGGTGATCTGGGAATTGGCGGGGGCCAAGGGCGACGCCGAGTACCTCGTCTACGGCTCCGAGCGCTACAGCTACTCCGATGCCGCTGCCAGGGTGCGGTCGCTCGCCCATCACCTGCGTGACGAACACGCCGTGGGTCGCGGCGACCGGGTGGCGATCGGCATGCGCAACTACCCGGAGTGGGTGATCTCGTACTGGGCGATCACGTCGCTCGGCGCTGCGGCGGTGGCTCTGAACTCCTGGTGGACCGGACCCGAGTTGGAGTTCGCGCTCGCCGACTCCTCTCCGGTGGTGGCGATCCTCGACGGCGAGCGCCTGGAGCGCCTGTCCCAGAATGCCGGAACGCCGGCCCTCATCGTCACTCGCCACGAGGGCGACCTGCCTGCGGGAGTCTCCCGGTGGGATGACGTGGTCGACGTCGCCGGCGCACCCGCGAGACTGCCCGCGGCCGAGATCGAACCCGACGACGACATCGGCATCTTCTACACCTCGGGCACCACCGGTCCGCCCAAGGGGGCACAGACCACACACCGGGGATCCATTCACAACCTTCTCAATCTGGCGTTCATCAAGTACTGCGGCGACGCTGCCCGCGCCCGCCGGCTGGTCGAGCAGGGTCTCGCACCGGAGGAGGATCCCGGCGCTCCGGTGACACTGTTGCCGGTACCGCTGTTCCACGTGACCGGCTGCACTTGCGTCCTGCACCCGGTCACGGCGACCGGTGGCCGGCTGATCCTCATGCACCACTGGGATCCCGCCGAAGCCCTGCGCCTCATCGAGCGCGAGCGCGTGACCACCGTGACCGGCGTACCCACGATGTCGCGCGAACTGTTGAGGCACCCCGACTGGGGAGGCACCGACACGTCCTCGGTGCGTTCGATGGGCGGCGGCGGAGCGGCCCTGCAGCCCGACCTCGTTGCCCGCATCGACACCTCACTCCGGCGCGGTAGTCCGGTCACCGGCTACGGGCTCACCGAGACGACCGGGATCGCCACGGCCATCGGCAGCGAGTTCTACGTGGCCAAGCCGGAATCTGTCGGACCGGTGGTGCCGTGCATGGAGGCCAAGGTGGTCGACGCCGACGGCAACGATGTGGCGACCGGCGAGCAGGGCGAGTTGCTGTTGCGCGGCCCCAACGTCATCAAGGGCTACCTCAACAACCCCGAGGCCACCGCTGAAGCCATCGTCGACGGCTGGTTCCGCACCGGTGACATCGCCGAGATCGACGTCGACGGCTGGATCCACATCAAGGACCGCGCCAAGGATGTGGTCATCCGCGGCGGCGAGAACGTCCACTGCGCCGAGGTGGAGGCCGCCCTGCACGAGCTCGACGAGGTCGCCGAGGTGGCCGTGTTCGGGGTGCCCGACGACCGGTTGGGCGAAGAGGTGGCGGCTGCGGTGATGCTCGGACCGGATGCCGAGCTGACCGCCGACGACCTCACCGCCCACCTCACGGGCCGGCTGGCCCGCTTCAAGCACCCCCGCCACGTCTGGTTCCTGGACGAGCCGCTGCCCCGCAACGCCAACGGCAAGTTCCTCAAGCGCGACTTGCGCGCGCGACTGGCGCCCCAGACCGAGACGGCGGTCCTGCCCGAGTAAGCATCGGGCGCTGCAACCGGTGAGACAGCGGCGAACCGGGCACACGCAGAGGAGAGCCCCCTGCCGGCGGAGGCACGTCCGGCAGGGGGCTCACGAGGGGGATCTCGTCGGTTGTCGGTGATTGGGGCGGCCCGCCCGCCGGGCCGCCCCGGAATGGCCGCAGGTTGCGCCAGCCGGTCGACGGGCTAGCGGGTGAGGCGGCGGGCATCCTCGATCAACTGAGCCAGCTGCTCGGCGTCGCGGTCGCGGCGCAGGTCGTCGGACGCATACCAGGCCTCGTCCACCAGCACCGCCATGTCGGCGTCGCGGTACTCCACGAACGGACTCCGGCGCAGCACCTCGGCGAACTCCGCCGCCACCGCTGCCAGCCGGAAGTGCGGGCTTGCCGAGGCGAATGAACGGGCGATGTCGGCACCGCCGATGGTGGCCTCGATCTCGGTGATCGAGCCCCGGCGGGGACGCTGGTAGCGCAGCGTCGCCGTCGCCAGCCAGTCCCGGCTGCCCCGGTCCCGGCTCCGCCCCGCCAACTCCAACTCGTACAGAGCTGTCGAGCTCTGGCCGAGACCCACCTCTCCGGCGTCGACGGTGTTGTCGCGGAAGTCCTCGTCGGCGACGTCGCGGTTCTCGAACCCCAGCAGGCGGTAGGAGAGCACCGCCTCGGGGTTGAACTCCACCTGGATCTTGGCGTCCCGGGCGGCCAGTGCCAGCAGGCTCACGATGTTGGAGCCGAAGATGCGGCGCGCCTCATGCGTGCTGTCGATGTAGTGGTAGGTGCCGTCGGCGGAGTTGGCGAGTTGCTCCATGAGCACGTCGTTGAACGGGCCGAGCCCCACGCCGATGGTCGTCAGACCGATCTCGGAGCGGTCGCCGATGTCCCGCAGGATTTCGTCGGTGCGGGTGGCGCCCACGTTGGCCACGCCGTCGGAGAGCAGCATCACCAGTACGTCCCGCCCCCGGCGTGCCTCCGCCTGCGCCAGATCGAACCCGCGCTCCAAGCCGGCCCCGGCGTTGGTGCTTCCCCTCGGGTAGACCTCGTCACGCACCCGGCGAATGATCCGGTCCCGGTTGCCGGCCACGTCGGTGGGTTCCACCACGGTGGACACGGTGTCGTCGTAGGACACGATGCCCACCCGGGTGCCGTCGGGCAGGCCGTCCAGGAGCAGATCCACGGCCTCGTGCGCCAGCTCGATTCGATCGAGCCATTCCCCGCCGTAGCCGGCCTGCTCGCCCATCGAGCCCGAACGGTCCATCACGACGATCACGCTGTCGGGGATGACCACGTCGGCCAGCACGTCGGGGGCCCGCACCCCGACTCGCAACAGCACGTAGTCGTCGCGGGCGAATGGCGACGGTGCCGCCTCCATGTGGATGGCGAACTCGTCCCACTCCGGCTCGTAGCCACCGTCGAAGTAGTTGACGAACTCCTCCACGCGCACCGCCTCCATCGGCGGCAGCGAGCCACCGTCCAAGTAGTTGCGGGTCACCACGTAGGAGGCGGTGTCCACATCGAGGGCGAACGTCGAGAGCGGATCGCGCAGCGTGTCCACGAACGGGTTCACGCCGTAGTCCCTGAAGATATTCGAGGAGCATCCCCAGCACTCCCCCGGCTGGGTCGGCTCGACCGAACCCCAGGCCGATTCCTCCGACGCCCGGCTCCTCTCAGGCGCGGCCGGAGCCGCTGCCTGCGCCGCTGCCGGTGCCGAGCGCACCGAATCCGCCGCGGCCTGCGCCTCGGCGAGGTCGTACTGCGGCGCCACGACAACCGCCTGGCTCGCCGCGGACTCGGCCTGCGCGGCGGCGGGCTGGGCCGGTGCAAGCGTGGCCGGGGGTGACAGCGCGAGCGATTCCGATTCTGCCATCGCCGGCGGAGGTGGCGGAGGCTCAGGAGCCGGGTCCGGCGCGTCCGCCGCACTGCGCTGCACGGCGGGCGCCGGCGCAGGCGCCGGTGGGGGTGCCGGTGCGGGTGCCGAGTCCTCGTCGCCGCCTGCGGCACAGGCCGTTGCCAGCAGGCCCGCCACGACGGCGGCGCCGATCGCCAGCCGGATCCGGTTGGGCAGGTGTGACTTCGAATCGAACAGTTGCATGATCGCTCCTCCTTCGTTGCACGCGCTCTGCGCGTTCGATCACCCCTCAGACGCCCCCATCGGGACAAAAGTTCCCGAGCCGCCATACCAGAGGAGAGACGGGCGCAGAGACCCGAGGGAGGGGACGCCGGGGGGACGGCGCCGGAGCGATTCCGCCAGACGCTCCCGCCGACGCCCACCGGCGGCCCCGACCGGACAAAGCCCAGAC
>JAPPDX010000075.1 GCA_028824415.1 bacterium
CGTCCTGGGCGAGGTAGCGGATCTGGTTGACGTACCAGTCCGGCAGGTGCCAGTCGGGTACCACCCGCAGCACGCTCCACACCGGCAGGGTGGAGATGACGCAGTCGGTCTCCAGAACCTCGCCGGGCTCGACGTCGTTGGGGACGATGACGTTCTCGCGCCCGAGCGCCACGCCGACGACCGAGCCGTTCTCGATCAGTACCTGATCGGCGGCGCAGTTGAGCCGCACCTCGCCACCGTGGCGACCCACGGCGCCGGCCAAGTCGCGCCACATGCCGTCCCATCCCTGGCCCGGCCAGCACGAGTAGGCGGCCATGTGCCGCTCCTCGTAGTGCATCTTGCGGACCCACAGGTTGTCGCTGGCCGAGTGGTCCCACCAGTTGTCGGTGAGGCACTCCAGCACGGCCAGGAACTCGAACAGGTCCACCACGCTCTGGTCGGTGGTGTGCTGGTGGATCCACTGGCGCATGGGCCGGTCGTCCCAGGCCTCCAGCTCGTCCCAGGAGGTCTCGACGAGGGCCTTGATGACCTTCTTCAACTCGGTCTTGTTGCCGCTGTAGCGGTCGCGGATCGAGCCCCAGCGGCGTGTCTCGTTGTCCCACACGGGCATGTCGTGGGAGACCTCGCCGTGGATCAGCTCCTCGCCCACGTACTCGAAGATCTTGGTGATGCCCGAGCCCCCGTCCTCGATGAGGTGGCCGCCCAGATTGACACGGAAGCCCTCGTCGTCGACCGCCAGGGCGCGCCCACCCAGGTGCGGGGAGCGCTCCAGCACGCAGACGCTGCGACCCTCTCGGGCCAGCAGCGCCCCGGCCGACAATCCGGCGGCACCTGCACCGATCACGACCGCGTCGTACCTGGCCATCGAGGATCCTCTCACTCGAGCACACGGAGGATCGATTGCCGCCGCCCTCGGCGGTCCCCCCCTCCGAATACCGAGTTTATCAAACGGTCGTTTGACCCACAAGACGGGTGACCCAACGGTCAGCCGCTTGCGGTGTGGCCCGCGGTATACGGGAGAAACGCGTGCGGGATTGTTGGGTTGCGGGCTTCAGCAGGCCTTCACGGGGCGCAGCGGAGCACCGTCTGCATCGAGCCGTCGGCATCGCCGGGCGCCACCCCGGTGGGCAGCAGGATGGGGGTGTCGATGCCCACATCGCGATACTCGGCGAGGCGACGGCGCACGGCGTCCTCCCCCACCGCGCAGACGGCATCCACCACCGCGTCGTCAACGCATCCGAGCGCCCGCCGGCGATCGCCGGCATCCCACGCTTCTGCGGCCTCGGCCAGACGCGGGAAGCAACCCGCGAAGCAGTGCTGATGCGTCGGCACCATGGCGTAGGCGAGGACCGACCGGCGCATCCGCTCGCGCGCCTCGTCGGGCCGGTCGCCGGCGTAGCCCCAGAACGAGCAGACCAGTTCCACCGAGTCCGGGTCACGACCGGCGGCGCGAGCCGCTTCGTGGACGATCGCACGCTTGGCCGCCACCTCGCCGGGCGGGCACCACGCCAGGAAGGCCCCGTCGGCCACCGTGCCGGCCAAACCCAGCATCCGGTCGCCCATGGCGCCCAGCCAAACCGGCACCGGCTCCGGCGGGGTCATCTGAAGGCGGAAGCCCTCGCAGCGCAGCTCCTCGCCGTCGTAGCTGGTCTTGCCGCCGGCCATGGCCCTGGCGAACAGTTCCAGGTACTCCCGCGTGGTGGTGTAGGGCTTGTTGAAGTCGAGACCGTGCCAGCGGCCCACGATGATCGGGCTCGAGGCGCCGAACCCCGCCACAATGCGCCCCGGCGCCGCCGAGGCGAGCGTTGCGAATCCCATGGCCGCCAGGGGCGCGGGACGGGTGTAGGTGGCCAGGATGCCCGACCCCAGGCGGATCCGGCTGGTGCGGGTGGCGGCCATGCCCATCAGTGACAGCACCTCGGCTCCGGCCACCTCGCCGCAGAGCGCCGTGTGATAGCCCGCCTCCTCGGCAGCCACGTACAGCGCCAGGAGTTGCCCGGCGCTTAGACCGTCCTCGACGGGCATCGTCATTCCGTAGCCGCCGGAGGCCGTCCCGGAGGGTTCAGGGCCCAGCGGGGTGGCCTCGGAGCCGTCGGCGGTCTCAGACATCCGCAGAATCGACGGCAGCGAGAGGTTCGGGGTCGACCGTCTTGGTCGCGGTGACGGGGCGTGAACTCAGCCGGCGAACCGATCGTGGAGTTCGGCGGCCAGCTCGGCGTTCTCGGTGTTGTCGGGGTGCGGGAGCCACTCGTCGCCCACGGCCAGGTAGCGGGTGGCCAGCTCGATCAGCGGGCCGTGCGCCACGCTGGGCGGCAGGAAGTTCCAGCGCAGCCAGGGCTGGGTGTTGGGGTGGCTGGCCTCCTCCATCACCAGCGGCAGGCCGGCCTCGCGCACCCGCTCGATCATGCCGTCGAAGTCGTCGGAACAGAAGGCCAGGTGGTGTACGTACTCGCCACGCCGTTCCAACACCTTGTCGGGCCAGTGCCCCGGCTCGGCGGGCGACCACAGCTGGATGGAGACCCCGCGGGGATCGGGGTTCTGGAACGTCAGCCAGCGCATGGGCGTGCCGTCAACCTCGTCGAGGCCTTCGCCGCGGGTGATCTGCATGGTGTGGCCGGGCGAAAGCGCCTCCAGGATGCGCGTCCAGTCGGCCTCGGCCTGATCCAGGTCCTTGACCAGCAGCGAGACGTGGTCGAGGTGGATGCCCATTTGTGCTCCTTCGTTGCTCTGCGGCTGTTACCCGACTACGGGTTTGCCGGGTCCGGTCGGGGACGGCGGTGGCCGTCGGCGGGAGCGTCTGGCGAAATCGCTCCGCCGGCCGGCCCCCGGCGTCCCCTCCCTCGGTTTCTTGTGTCTGTCGGGGCGGGCCGTCCGCGGTGGCTAGGCGGCTTCGAGGATGGTGGCGTTGGAAAGGCCGCCGCCCTCGCACATCGTCTGCAGTCCCAGGCTGGCTCCGCTGCGCTGCATCTCGTGGACCAGCGTGGTCATGATGCGAGCGCCGCTGGCCCCCAGCGGGTGGCCCAGGGCGATGGCCCCGCCGTTGACGTTCACGCGCTCGGGGTCCACGCCAACCTCGGCCTGCCAGGCGAGGACCACCGAGGCGAAGGCCTCGTTGCATTCGAACAGGTCGACGTCGTCGACGCCGAGGCCGGCCCGCTTCAGTGCCATCTGGGTGGCGGGGATCGGGCCGGTGAGGATCAGCACAGGGTCGCTGCCGGTGACGGCCATGGTGTGGACCCGGGCCAGCGGGGTGAGGCCGTAGCGCTCGACAGCCCGCTCGGAGGCGACGAGCAGGGCGGCCGCGCCGTCGGTGATCTGGCTGGACATGGCAGCGGTGAGCGGGCCGAACTCGCTGAAGGGCTGCAGCGTGGCCATCTTCTCCATGGAGGTGTTGGGGCGGATGCCCTCATCGCGGGCGCAGTCGCCCACCGGCAGCACCTGGGAGTCGAAGCGCCCCTCCTCCCAGGCGCGGTGGGCCTTGGTGTGGCTCTGCAGCGCCAGGCCGTTCATGTCGGTGCCGGTGATCCCCCAGCGTTCGGCGATGAGGTTGCCGCCTCGGAACTGGTGGATCAGCTCGTCGCCGAAGCGCTCGGCCCAGCCGGGAGCGTCGAATGGGTAGCCCATCTCGAGTTGCGGCCCCACGTCGCCCTGGCTGTTGAGCTTCACGAGGCTCATCACCTCGGTGCCGCCGGCGATGACGAGGTCCATGGTGCCCGACATGATCGCCTGGGCGGCGAAGTGCACTGCCTGTTGCGAGGAGCCGCACTGGCGGTCGATCGTGACCGCCGGCACCGTCTCGGGGAAGCCGGCCACCAGCGCGCAGTTGCGGCCCAGGTTGAAGGCCTGCGCGCCGATCTGGCCGACGCAGCCCCAGATGATGTCGTCCACCTCGCCCGGGTCGATGCCCGTCCGTTCGACGAGGCCGGCAAGAACGTGCGCGCCCAGATCCACCGGGTGCACGTGGCTCAGTCCCCCGCCGAAGCGTCCCATGGGTGTGCGCACCCCGTCGATGATGTACGCCTCGGTCATGCCCGATCCTCCCGATCGCCGTCGATCGCTTGCCGCCCGCTGCGCGGCCCCGTGCCACGCTACCGGTCCCCTCTCTCCGGCAGGCAGGGGCCGGACGAACGCCCGTTGGACCTCACGTACAGTGTGACGATGAGCGATGTCGAGCGGCTGGTCGACGAACTGGACTTCTACGATCCGGCCTTCATCGACGATCCCTACCCGACGCTGGGGCGGCTGCGGGAGGCGACGCCGATCTTCCAGAACCCCCGGACGGGTCAGTGGATGCTCACCCGGTTCGACGACGTCTACGAGACGCTGCGCGACCGCCGGCTGGGCCGCGTCTACGACCACCTGTACAGCCACGAGGAACTGGGACAGCCCGGGCCGGATCCGCGCTGGGCGTCGTTCAACCAGCACGAGAAGTGGTCGCTGCTGAGCCTCGAGCCTCCCGACCACACCCGCATCCGCCGCCTGGTCTCGAAGGTCTTCACCCCCCGCTCGGTGACGGCCCTCGGGCCGCGCATCGCGGAGCTGTCCCGCGAGTTGGCCGAACGGTGCCGGGAGATGGAGACCTTCGATCTGCTGAGCGACTACGCCCAGCTCTTCTCGGTGGCGGTGGTCGGCGAGGTTCTGGGTGTCCCCCGCCGTGACACGCACCTCTTGTTGGACTGGTCCCACGCCATCGTCAAGATGTACGAGTTCACGGTCCCGGAGGAGTTGAAGGTTCGGGCCGAGACCGCTGCCGGCGAGTTCATCGACTACACGAAGGCGCTGATCGACGACAAGCGCCGCTCACCCGACGGCACGCTGGTCTCGAAGCTGGTGGAGACCTCCGACGCCGGCGACCGGCTCAGCAACGACGAGATCGTCTCGACGACGATGGTCCTGCTCGAAGCCGGCCACGAGGCCACCGTCAACACCCTCGGCAACGGGACGCGGGCCCTGCTGCAGAACCCCGATCAGTGGCGCCGGATGGTCAGCGGCGAGGTGGACGCGGCCACGGCGACCGAGGAACTGCTGCGCTACGACTCCCCGCTGCAGTACTTCAACCGCTGGGTGCTGGAGCCCGGCGTCGAGATCGCAGGCCGGCCGATGGCCGTCGGAGACGACGTGGTGATGCTCTTCGGGTCGGCCCAGCGCGATCCCCGCCGGTTCGATCTCCCCGACCGCCTCGATGTGGGCCGGGGCGATCCGACCCACATCGGCTTCGGCGGGGGCACCCACTTCTGTGTCGGAGCGCCGCTGGCCCGCGCCGAGTTGGCCGTCGCCTTCGCAGACCTCGTCCGACACTTCCCCGAGATGGAGCTGGCCGAGGAACCGACCCGCCACCAGGCATTCGCCATCCGAGGCCTCACCGAACTCCGCCTCAGCGTCAACTAGCCCAGACGCACCGCCCCACCCGGACCTGGCGTCCGAACATTTATATCGATTTGAGAGGCTTATATCGAATTCCCGTATAAACGTCTCAGATCGATATAAGCTTGCCCGCACCAGCAGGCTCTCCCGGAGGTCGACCCATCGATCCAGTAGCGAATCCCTACAGTCCGGGCGCCGGCAAGCGCCCACCGGCTCTCGCCGGGCGCGACGACGAGATCGCCGCGTTCGACGTGGCCGTGAGGCGGCTGGCCCTGGGGCGCTCGGACAGGAGCCAGGTGCTGACAGGTCTGCGCGGCGTGGGCAAGACCGTTCTCCTGCGCGAGTTCCGGGACATCGCCGCTGGGCACGGCTGGTCCTGCCAACACCTCGAGATCGGCGAAGGCGACAACTTCGTGGCGCAGATCGCCGCGACGGCCCGAGGCGCGCTGCTGGACCTGAGCCCGGGCCGGCGCCTCATGCAGGCGGCGTCGAGAGTTCTCGGGGTGCTGAAGTCGTTCCAGCTGTCCTGGGACGTCCCGGCCGCGGGAACGCTCACTCTCACGGTCGACCCCGTCAGCGGCCTGGCGGATTCGGGCATCCTGCAGCGTGACCTCACCGACCTCCTGCGAGCGGTCGCCGAACACGCGGCCGAGCGGGACAAGGGAGTCGTCCTGACCATCGACGAGATCCAGAACCTGCCGAAAGAGCACCTGCGCTCACTGGTGATCGCACTCCACGAGATCAGCCAGGTGGACCTGCCGCTACTTGTCGCCGGAGCCGGGCTCCCGTCGATCCTCGGCTTGCTCGGAGAGGCTCGGACCTATGCCGAACGACTCTTCGGCTTCGTCGAGATCAATAGCCTCGACGAGGAGGCGGCCGTCCGGGCCTTGGCCAAACCAGCTTCCGCCGAGGGCGTCACATGGGACGACGCGGCACTCGAGGAAACCCTGCGGCGCACAGCGGGCTACCCCTACTTCCTGCAGGAGTTCGGCCGGCAGGTCTGGCGCACGGCCGAGGGACCCGACCGGATCATCCGCCAAGACGTGCTGGACGCCGCTCCGGTTGCGATCGCCGAACTCGATGCCGGATTCTTCCGGGTCCGGATGGATCGAACGACCGACGCGCAGCGGGCCTACCTCTCGGCCATGGCGGCGATGGGTCCCGGCCCCCACCGCTCGGGGGACATCGCCAGGGCGCTGGGGCGCAGGACGACCCAACTTGCGCCGGTGCGCCAAGCTCTCATCGTTCGCGGTCTCTGCTATTCCCCCCGCCACGACGTGCTCGCCTTCACCGTGCCCATGTTCGACGAGTTCATCCGCCGCCACGTCGACTGATCGGCAGCCGAACTCCCCCGGCGGCGCCCGCCCGGACCGCCGCAGAAAGCCGAGGGAGGGGGACGCCGGTGAACGCCGTAGGCGGCCATTTCTAGGCTGCCGGAGCGTCGCCGGCGGCGCCCGCCCGGACCGCCGCAGTCAGCCGGTGGCGGTGTCCTCGGTTGGGCCGGTGTCCACGGTGTCGCCGGTGGCCTCAGACCCGGGGACTGTGTACCAGCCGGAGCCAATCAGGAGCCCGTCGTAGAGGATGGCCCAGTAGTGCTTCCGCTTCGTCTCGCCGTCGCTGGGGTCGACGAAGTAGTAGTCCACCCAGCGGCCGCTGGTGCCCGCTGCGGCGATCTCGGCACCGTATGCCTTGCCCTGGGGGTCGACGAGGTCGGCGAGGTTGCCACCGATGAGATCGGGCGCGATCGGGACGACCAGCGATGTGCCGTCGGCGTCGGACATGGCCACGTACCACTGCCCGTCGACGGTGGCCGGGTCGTTGTAGTGATCGACGACGGCTTCGCGCCCGTCGGCGACGTAGCGCTCGATGGCCCGGTGCACGAGGTACTGCGTGTAGCCGGCCACGTCGGTCTGCGGCGGGACCTCGCCGGACTCGTGCCACCCGACGCCGAAGATCAGGTCGTCGTGGCGGACGACCCAGCTGTGCTTCTGGGTCTCCTCGCCCGTCTCGGGATGCGTGAAGAAGTAGTCGACCCAGGTCCCCTCGGCCGTCGTGGCCATGATTTCCTGTCCGTAGTTCTTGCCGGTGATGTCGGTGGCGTTCGAGCGGTCGGTCCCGACGATGTCGGGCCGGTTGGCGTTGGCGAGGGAGATGCCGTTCGGGTCGGCGATGAACACGTACCACTCGCCGTCGAGGCTGTCGGGGGAGTTGTGGTAGTCGAGCGTGTAGTCCCGCCCCTGGCTGTCGTAACGCTCGATGGCCTCGGCCACGAGGTACCGGGCGTAGGCCCGCGGGATGATCTTGGGAGGCGCCGCGGACTCGTCGACGTCGTACCAGCCCGACCCGATGAAGAGCCCGTCGTGGGCGACGACCCAGGAGTGCTTCTGCTCGGGCCGGCCGGTCTCGGGATGGTCGAAGTAGTAGTCCACCCAGCGGCCCTCGGCGGTGGCGGCCACGATCTCCTGCCCGTAGGGCTTGCCGAAGACATCGTGGCGCGCGGCGGTGGACGTGCCCCGGAGATCCGGGCGGGTGGCGTGGCCGATGAGGATGCCATCGGCGTTGACGACGAAGATGTACCACTGCCCGTCCACGCTGGCCTGGTCGTTGAAGTACTCGAGAGCGGCGTCACGCCCGGCGGCGTCGTAGCGCTCGACGGCCTGGCGCACGAACCACTGCGTGTAGGCCGCCTCGTCGCTGCGCGGCGGCGCCTCTTCGGTGGTCTCCTCGGAAATGAGCTCGGGTGTCGGTTCGTCCTGGGCGCCGGCGCCGGCGACTCCCAACGCCAGGACGGCGGCCACGAGCACCACGGACAGGGACGGACGGACGAGCCTCATGACGATCCCTTCGGGTGGGTGATCAGGCGGTGCCGGAGGTTGGTTCGAAGCGGTGGGACTCGAGTTCGCTGCGGCTGACCCACTCGAGGGTGCGGGCGTGGGTGGCCTCGAGGATCACCGGCGGTGCCTTGCCGGCTTCGAGCGCCTCGGCCCAGCGGGAGGCGCAGAGACACCAGCGGTCACCCGGTTGGAGCCCCTCGAAGCCGAACTCGGGGCGGGGCGTGGACAGGTCGTTGCCCACCGAGGCGGAGAACTCCAGGAACTCGGAGGTCAACACGGCGCACACCGTGTGGACGCCGAAGTCACCGGCGTCGGTGTTGCAGCACCCGTCCCGGAACCACCCGGTCAGCGGGTCGTAGGAGCAGGGCGCCAACTCCTCGCCGAGCACGTTCTCCGCCATGCCTCCAGTCTGCCAGACGGTCGCCCGGAACGATGCCGGGAACAGCGCCTCCGCCAGCGGTGTCCGCCGCGACGCTGGAGAATGGATTCCGGCCCCGGATCAAATCCGGGGCCGGCTCCCGGATCGGGGTCCGGGACATGCCTTCGCCGAAGTGTCGTGCCTCTCGCGCCCGGCGCGGTCTGGCGCGAGAGTGTCAGTGGCGGAAGGTGCGCCGGCCGGTGAACACCATGGCGAGGCCGTGGCGGTTGGCGGCTTCGATGACCTCGGCGTCGCGCATCGAGCCGCCGGGCTGGACGACGGCGGTACAGCCAGCCTCCAGCGCCCCCTCGAGGCCGTCAGCGAACGGGAGGAAGGCATCACTGGCGTAGGCGCCGCCGCGGGCCCTGTCTCCGGCCTTGGCGGCGGCGATGCGCCCGGCGTCGCGACGGTTCTGCTGGCCCGCGCCGATGCCGGTGGCGCAGCGGTCGCGGGCCACCACGATGGCGTTGGAACTCACGGCTGCGACCACCCGCCAGGCGAAGACCAGATCGCGCCATTCCCCGTCGGTGGGCGCCCGTTCGGTGACGACGCGCCAGCCGCCGGGGCTGTCAGTGCTGCCGGGCGGACCCCCCGGAGTGTCCCCGCTTGGAGGAGGACCGCCCGGAGGCGGCGCCGCGGTCGTCTGCACCAGGAAGGAGTCACCGAGTGCGCGCAGTTGCAGTTCGGGGCTCTCCGGTACGGCGGCCTGCAGGATGCGCAGGTTGGCCTTGGCCTGGAGCTGCTCGAGAGCCGTGGGGTCGTAGCCGGGGGCCACGACCACCTCGGTGAATACCTCCGCCAGCGAGGCGGCCAACTCCGCCGTGACCGGCCGGTTGAGCGCCACGATGCC
>JAPPDX010000056.1 GCA_028824415.1 bacterium
CCGAGCCCGGTCCTCCGGCTCCCCCACAGGTGTTCCGGCCTCGGACTTCATGGTCTCAATTATACTGATATTTCTGCTAAAAGCAAACATTTGTGTGACCGAAATATCGGAAATCTCGAGAGCACACCACCCGCCACCGCCGCTCTCCTATACCGAAGGCTCACACAGGACCCCGCCGGACACCCTGCCCGCCCTCCACCCGTTGGCCGGGGCGGGGCCGACCCGACGCCTTGGCCAACGTGGCATCGCCAGAGCGCAACGGCGCGAGCCGGTACAACCCCTCAGGACACCTCTCCGGCCACGTGGCCCGCCTCCTCGTTGAGGCCGGTCTCGTCGTCGAGGAGGACGGCCTAGGGCGCAGCGGTGCCTGTCAGCGGCTGCTTCTCAGGGAACCTCGTCGGGCGCCGGGTCCGTCTCGTCCTCGAGGTAGGTCTCGTCGTCGGGGATGGCACGGTCGGGGCGGCGGGAGACGTGCCGCAGCACCAGCGGGTACCCCACGACGGCGATGGCGGTGAAGATGAACCACTGCACGGCGTAGCCCAGGTGCGGACCGTCGCCGGGTGCGGGCAGCGCCACCATCACCGGATAGTCGCTCGGGGGCGGGTCCTGGCTGGTCAACTGCAGGTAGAAGGGATGCACGGGGTAGTCCAGCTGGGCGGCGTACCGTTTGATGTCGGGCCGGGCCAGGCTGGTCAGCCGCCCTTCGGCCGGATCGGCCACACCGAGGCCCGCCCGCTGCTCGCTGAGGCGCACATGCCCCCGGACGGTCACCTCACCGTCCGGAACGGGCGTGGGCGGGCGCGCCGCCGGATCGCTGGAGGACTGCGGCACCCAGCCCCGGCTGACGACGACGGCGGGACCGTCGGCGGGCACCAGCGGGGTCAGCAACCAAACCCCGGGCAGGCCACTCAGGGTCCGATTGCGCACCGCCACCTCGTCGTCGAGGAGGTAGCGCCCGGTCACCTCCACCACCCGGTACTCGACCGCCTCGACGCCGCCGCCGGCGATCACCGCAGCCAGCGCATCGGTCGCCACCACCGCCGCGGCCGTCCGCTCGGCCTGCAGGGCATTCAGATCACGCCGCTCCTCCAGCCGCCGCAGCTGCCAGAACCCCAGGTTGATCATCACAACGATCAACGCCAGCACCAACAAATGCGACACAACCCACCAGGGCCGACCAAACCGCCGCATGCCAGCCAGTATGCCGGAGCATCACTCCGACCTGGATCTATCGCGCCCGGACGAGCATCGGGACTCCACAATTCGGACCTCGAGCCCAGATATGCACACAACGGACTGGATCACTTGACGCCGAAGAGCGCCGCTGAACCGACATGTTGGGACGGCTCGAGCGAGGTGAACGGACTCGAACTGTCCGACAAATGCGCAGGTCAGCACCCATTAGGCGGGTTGTCAGCTCGTGCATCCCCACGAACATTCCCACGTGTTCGGCGTGAGCGGTAGCCGTGGGCTGGCCCGAGTCGATTCCGCTCCTTGTGCCGCGCCGGCGGTAGTGGCTATAGACCCAGAAGGGGTTCGAGACCGAGAGTCAGGCCGGGGCGGTTGGCTACTGCTCGGACTGCCAGGAGCGTTCCTGGCATGAAGGAGGAGCGGTCGTAGGAGTCTGCTCGGAGCGTGAGGGTTTGGCCTTGGGCCCCCAGGATGACCTCTTGGTGGGCTACTAGGCCGGCCAGACGGACTGAGTGGACTCTGATCCCGGCGGGGCCTTGGCCGCCTCGGGCGCCGGGGAGCAGTTCGGTGCGGGTCGGGTCGGGGTTCCATTCCTCTGAGGCGGCGGCCATTCGGTCGGCCGTCATCATGGCGGTGCCTGAGGGGGCGTCGACCTTGGCGTCGTGGTGTAGTTCGATCACCTCGGCGCTTTCGAACAGCGGGGCCGCCAGTTCGGCGAAGCGCATCATCAACACGGCGGAGAGGGCGAAGTTGGGGGCGATGATGCAGTTGCTCCGATCGAAGAGACCGGCCACCTGCTCCAAGTCGTCAGGAGTGAATCCGGTGGTGCCGACCACCGCGTGAATCCCGTCGGCCGCTAGGCGGGAGAGGTTCTCCCGGGCGGACTCCAGGACGGTGAAGTCCACTCCGACCTGCACCCCTACTTCGGCCAGGGAATCTGCTGAGTCGGCGACGGTCACGTCTCCGGCATCGCCGGCCGCCTCCTCGCCGATCAGTTCGGCAACGCTCGAACCGGCCGCTGGGGGATCCACCGCGGCGACGAGTTGCATGTCATCCGCGGCCACAACCGCTGCGCACACCGTGCGGCCCATGCGCCCGGCGGCGCCGAGCACGCCGACCCGGATCATGGGGTGATCATTCAGTTCCGCCGGCGGCGGGGGCGGTTCGGGGCGTCGGCGGGGCCCAGGTCGCCGAAATCGGCGGAGACCATCCGGTCGAACTCCTCGGCGAAGGAGACCTCCTCGATGCCCGTTGACGTCTCCGAAGCCGGACCGTCAGACCGCGACCCTTGGCGGTCCCGGCCGCCGTCTCGGCCTCTGTCCCGGCCGCCGTCGCGGCCACCGTCACGGCCTCGGTCACGACCGCCGTCCCGGCCGCCTCGCCCACCGTCACGGCCGCCTCGACCACCGTCGCGGCGGTCCGACGAGCGACGCTCGCCCGAGTCGCGGGCGGGCCGGTCGCGCTCGGGGCGCCCACCGTCCCCGTCGCTGCCGTCGTCGTCGCCACCCACGGGGATCAGGCTGATGCGGTTATTGCCGTCCACCGAGTCGACCCGGACGGTGATCTCGTCGTCGAGGGACAGAACCTCCTCGACCCGGTCGAGGCGGCGCCCGCCACCCAGCTTCGAGATGTGCACCAGGCCGTCGCGCCCCGGCAGGATGTTCACGAACGCACCGAAGCCGGTGATGTTGACGACCTTGCCCACATAGATCGCTCCGAGTTCGACCTCGGGCGGGAACACGATCGCCCGGATGCGCTCCTCGGCGTCGGCGACCGCGGCGCGGTCGGCGGCGGCAATCGCCACCCGGGCACCGGTGGCGTCCTCGTCGACCATGATCTCGGCGCCGGTCTCCTCCTGCAGGGCGTTGATGACCTTGCCCTTCGGGCCGATGACCTCGCCGATCTTGTCGGTCGGGATCTCGAAGGAGAGGATCTTCGGGGCCGTCTCGCCGACGTCGTCTCGCGGGCCGTCGATGGCGCCGCGCATGACCTCGAGGACCTGCAGCCGTGCGCCGCGGGCCTGCTCCAGGGCCCCGGCCAGCACCGAGGCGGGAATCCCGTCGATCTTCGTGTCGAGCTGCAGCGCCGTGACGTACTCCTCGGTGCCCGCCACCTTGAAGTCCATGTCGCCGAAGGCGTCCTCGGCGCCGAGGATGTCGGTGAGGGCCACGAAGCGGTCACCCTCGTTGATGAGACCCATGGCGATCCCGGCGACCGGCGCCTTGATGGGCACGCCGGCGTCCATGAGCGACAGGCTGGAGCCGCACACCGAGGCCATGGAACTGGAGCCGTTGGAGGCCAGCACCTCCGAGACCAGCCGGATGGTGTACGGGAACTCGTCGATGCCGGGAATGACCGGCAGCAACGCCTTCTCGGCGAGCGCCCCGTGGCCGATCTCGCGCCGGCGCGGGCCGCGCATGAAGCCGGCCTCGCCGGTGCTGAACGGCGGGAAGTTGTAGTGGTGCAGGTAGCGCTTGCGCTCGGTGGGGTCGATGCCGTCCACGATCTGGTCCATGCGCTGGGTACCGAGCGTGGCGACGTTCAGGACCTGCGTCTCGCCGCGCTGGAACAGCCCCGAGCCGTGGGTCATGGCGATCACGCCGACCTCGGCCGACAGCGGCCGCAGGTCGCGGGTGCCCCGGCCGTCGATGCGGAGGCCCTCTTCGAGGATGCGCTCCCGGACGATGCTCTTGGAGAGCGAGCGAACGGCCGACTTGGCCTGCTGCTCGATGCCCTCAGCGCCATCGAACCGTTCGGCCACCGCCGCGATGATCGACTCGGCGGCGCTGCGCTCGGCGGCGAGGCGTGCCGCCTTGTCGGCGATCTCCAGCGCCTCGGCGAGTTGTTCGCGGCCGACTTCGGAGACGGCTTCGGCAACCTCGGGGCCGTAGTCGGCCATGAGTTCGAAGTTCATGGTGGGCTTGACGCCTGCCATGGCGATGAGGCGCCGCTGCAGGGCGACCGCCTCGGACACCCAGCGCTTGGAGGCTTCGAGCCCCTCGGCCAGGACAGCCTCGTCAACCTTGGGTGCGCCGGCCTCGTAGTGGCCCACCGAGCCGGGCGTGCCGGCGGCCTCGACCATCATGACCGCCACGTCGCCGTCGGCCAGGACCCGCCCGGCGACCACCATTTCGAAGGTGCAGCCGTCGGCCTCGGGATAGGTGGGGTGCGGGATCCACTGGCCTTCGGAGGTGTAGCCGATGCGCACCGCACCGACGGGACCGCCGAATGGAATGCCCGACATGCCCAGGGCGGCCGACGCCGCGTTGAGAGCCAGGACGTCGTAGGGGTTCTGCTGGTCGGCGCCCAACACGACGCCGACGACGTGCACGTCGTTTCGGAACCCGTCGGGGAAGGCGGGACGCAACGGGCGGTCGATGAGGCGGCACGCCAGGGTGGCCTGCTCGCTGGCCCGACCCTCCCGGCGGAAGAACGACCCCGGGATCTTGCCGGCGGAGAACATGCGCTCCTCGATGTCGACGGTCAGCGGGAAGAAGTTGGCGCCCTCCCGCGGGCTCTCGGAGGCCGTGGCGGTGACGAGCACCTCGGTCCGCCCCAGCCTGGCGAGCACGGCACCGCCGGCAAGGGGGGCCAGCCGGCCGGTTTCCAGAGTCATTTGCTTGTCGTCGGTGCCGCCGATCGCCCCGGAGACGCTGATTGCCTCGTTCATACTTGATTCCTTTCGCATAGATCACCGCTGCCACCCGCCGCCGCCTCATGAGAGGGAGACGGTTCTGGAGCCACCGGGAACGGCCGCAGCCGTGGTGCTCTCGGGTTGTGCCTGCGTGAAGTGTCTGTGGTTGTCAGCGACGCAGGCCGAGCTTGGTGATCAGCGCGCGGTAGCGCTCGATGTCCTGATTGCGGAGGTAGTCAAGCAATCGCCGGCGGCGACCAACCAGCATCAGAAGTCCACGTCGGCTGTGGTGGTCCTTCTTGTGCACCTTGAGGTGCTCGGTGAGGTGACTGATGCGATCCGTGAGCAGCGCCACCTGAACTTCGGTGGAGCCCACGTCGGTCTCGTGCCGACGGTGATTCGCGATCGTGTCGGCCTTGGGAGGCAGATGTTCGGCCATTATCCCCGGCGGCCCGCACCTCTGCGGGCCGATTCCAGCTCGTGCGTATGATTCCGCGTCATCGTTTCTGCGTTGCGCAGATCAGGCTACCGGTCCGGCGATCCCCCTCCACCACCGGCGTCGGCGGGCGGCGGTCGCAGACCCGCAGCCAGCACGACCACCGGCTGGAGATCCTCGCCGCGGCGCTCGCACATCGCCAGGAGCGACCCGGACCCGTCGAGCACCGCCCACGGACCGGCGCCGTGCAGCCCGCTCGCGGGCAGGCGCCGACCCTGCGCCACGTCCCGGGCGGCGGCCTCGGACACCGTCAGACTGGCGTAGTCCCTGACGCCGGCTGCAGGCGCCAGGACCTCCAGGTGCTCCAGCGGCCGCGCCTCGGCCTCGGTGAACGAGCCCACCGCGGTCCGCCGCAGGGCCGCCAGATGCGCCCCTCCCCCCAGCGCGGCACCCCAATCGGCGGCGAGGGTCCGCACGTAGGTGCCCGACGAGCAGGTGACCGTCACCGTCGCCCGGGGCCGGTCCCCTGCGCCGAAGCCGGTCACGTCGAAGCTCTGCACGGTGACCGTGCGGGGCTCGCGGGCGACGGTGCGCCCTTCCCGCGCCAGTTCGTGCAGGCGCCGCCCACCCACCTTCACCGCTGAGACCATCGGCGGGATCTGCTGGATCTCGCCCACGAAGGCGGCAGCGGCCGCCCGGGCCCGTTCTTCGGCCAGATCCGACATGTCCCAGGTGTCGACGATGTTGCCGGCGGCGTCACAGGTGTCGGTGGCGGCACCGAAGACCACGGTGGCCTCGTAGGTCTTGGCGAGCGCGGTGACGTAGCGGAGCAGGCGTGTGGCACGTCCCACGCCGAGGATCAGCACGCCGGTGGCGTCGGGGTCCAGCGTGCCGGCATGGCCGATCTTGCGGATGTCGAGGAGGCGCCGCGCCCGCGCCACCACGTCGTGCGAGGTGCATCCTGGCTCCTTGTCGATCACCGCGAACCCGTCGCGGCGATCAGCCGGGCCGCTCACTGTTCCGCAGTGTCGCCGCCGGCCGGATCCTGCGGTGGCTCGGGCGCCCGTCCGGCCTCGGAGCGCAGGTTGCGCAGGATCTCCTCCACCCTGGCCCCGGCGTGCATGCCCTCATCGGAGTGAAACCGCAGGGAGGGGACTCGGCGCACATGCGCCTGGCGGCCCACCGCCGACTGGAGCCGGCGCCGGTGGCGCTGCAGGATCTCCGCCGCGGCCGCCTCCGTTTCGGGGTCCAGGTCCACGGTGGAGAAGTACACGTCGGCGAACGCCAGGTCGCGGTCCACGTCCACGCCGGTGATGGTCACGAGGCCCAGGCGGTCGTCGTCGATGCGGGTGAGTTCCTCGGCCAGGATCTCCCGGAGCAACTCGCCGAGGCGTTCCCCGCGCTCGAAGCCGCGCCGCCGCACCGCCATGTCAGTCGGCCTCCAGCCAGTAGCGGCGCGCCTCGATCACCTCGATGTCGGCCTGCGCCCATACGAAACGCTCCACGTCGTCCAGCAGGTGCCCGAGTACCGCGGTCGAACCGCTGACGGCAGCCACGCCGAGGCCGGCCCGCTGCCACAGGTCCTGATGATCGACTTCGGCGACCGACACCTCGAACCGGTTCTGCAACCTCTCGAGGATGGGGCGGAGCACCGATCGCTTCTCCTTCAGCGACCGGCAACTGGGCAGGTGGACGTCGATGATCATCGCCGCCACGGTCGCCTCGGCCACACCGACCTCCCGCCGACTCAGGTGGGGAGGACCTCGCGCTCCTCGTACGTCTCGATGACGTCGCCCGACTTGAGGTCCTGGAAGTTGGAGAGACCGACACCGCATTCGAAGCCGGCCCGCACCTCGGGAACATCGTCCTTGAACCGCCGGAGCGAGCGGATCTCGCCCTTCCAGATAACGGTGCCGTCTCGCAGGAAGCGCACCTTCGAGCCCCGGTTGACGGCGCCGTGCTGCACGTAGCAGCCCGCCACCGCACCCACGCCCCGGATCCGGAAGATCTCGCGCACCTCGGCCTCGCCGGTGACGTGCTCCTCGTAGCTGGGTGCCAGCATGCCCAGCAACGCAGCCTGGACGTCGTCGATGATCTGGTAGATGACCTCGTAGGTGCGGATCTCCACCTGCTCGGTGTCGGCGAGCCCCCGGGCCTTGCGATCCGGCCGGACGTTGAAGCCGATGATCGTGGCACCGGCCGTGGCCGCCAGTTGGATGTCGTTCTCGGTGACGGCGCCGACGGCCCGGTGCACGAACACCATCTTCACGTCGTCGCGCTCGATCTTGCGGAGGGCGTCGATCACGGCCTCCAGGGAGCCGTTCATGTCGGCCTTCACGATGAGCTTCAGGGTCGCCGTCTCGCCCGCCTGGATCTCCTGGAAGATGTCCTCGAGTCGGCCCCCGCCCGCAACCACGGAAAGGTCGCGCCCAAGGCTGGCGATCCGCTGCCAGTGCTCGCGCGTGCTCGCCACCCGCGCCGCCACCTTCTCGTTCGGCGCCACTGCGAAACCGGCACCGGCCACGGCGACCGCCGACAGGCCGAGCACGCGGATCGGTGTGCCGGGCCCGGCCTCGCTCACCTGCTCGCCCCGGTCGTTCATGAGGGCTCGCACCCGGCCCCAGGCTGCGCCCGCCACGACCGGCTCTCCGACACGCAGGCACCCGTCCTGGACCAGCAGGGTGGCCACGGGCCCCCGGCCCACGTCGAGGTGGGATTCCAGCACCACTCCCTCGGCCCGACCGCTGGGGTACGCCCGCAGCTCCTCCAGCTCCGCCACCACCAGGATGTGTTCCAGCAGTTCGTCGATGCCGAGGTTCTCGAGTGCGGAGACCTCCACCGTGACGGTGTTGCCGCCCCACTGCTCGGGCACGAGATCGTGCTCGGCGAGTTGCTGCATCACCCGGCTGGGGTTGGCGTTGGGCCTGTCGATCTTGTTCAGCGCCACCACGATCGGCACCTCGGCAGCCTGGGCGTGGCTGATGGCCTCAACCGTCTGAGGCATCACGCCGTCGTCGGCCGCCACCACCAGGACCACGATGTCGGTGGCCTCGGCACCGCGAGCCCGCATCGCCGTGAAGGCCTCGTGGCCGGGCGTGTCGATGAATGTGATCCGGTGACCGTTCTTGTGCACCTGGTAGGCGCCGATGTGCTGGGTGATGCCGCCCGCCTCGCCGGCCACGACGTCGGCGTTTCGGATCTGGTCCAGCAGCTTGGTCTTGCCGTGGTCGACGTGGCCCATGACGGTCACCACCGGCGGCCGCTCGGTGAGGTCGAGCTCGACGTCGCGCTCGATGGCCAGGAGCGCCTGCAGTTCGGTCTCCTTCTCCTCACCCGGATCGACGAGGCGGATCTCCACGCCCAGGTCGGCTGCGAAGAGCTCGATCATCTCGTCGGGCAGTGACTGCGTCGCCGTCACCATCTCACCGTTCTGCAGCAGGAAACGGACGACGTCCGCGGCGGTGCGGTTCAACTTGGGTCCGAGTTCCTGGGGGGTACAGAGCCGCTCCACCACCACCTCGCCCGTCGGGACGGGTGCATCCTCGGGGGTGTAGGTGGGGGCGTCCACGGGCCGCAGCTCCTCGACGAGGCGACGGCGGCGGCGGGTCTTCCGGCGTCGCTGCGGCTGGCGCCCCACGCCGCCACGGCCCGGTCCCCTGCTGCCTGGAGGACCGCCGGGACCACCGCCGGGACCACCTCCGGGACCACCTCCGGGGCCGCGCGGCGCGCCGGCTCCGGGAGGCCGCCCGCCCGGAGCACCCGCTGGGCGCGGGCCTGACGGCGCCGGTCGCCTTTCGGTGGTCGGACCGCCGCGGCGTGGCGGCCCGACACCGCCACGGCGGCCTCCGGGACCCTCGGGGCCCCGGGGGCGAGCCACCGGCGGAGGTGGGATCGGCTTGCCGCTCAGCGAGCGCGGCGGGGGCGGGATCGGCTTGCCGGCAGCGCTCAGCGGCGGCGCAGACTCCCCGGACGGCGGCTGGGGGCGTGGCGGCTGCGGCGGGGGAGGCGGCGGTGGCGGCGTCGCGGCGGGCGGCGGCATGGTCGGCGCCGCGGACTCCGGCGCCTCGAGCGGGGGACGGACCATACGAGGAGGGGCGCTTCCGCTGGAG
>JAPPDX010000023.1 GCA_028824415.1 bacterium
CCGAGCCCGGTCCTCCGGCTCCCCCACAGGTGTTCCGGCCTCGGACTTCATGGTCCCAATTATACTGATAATTCTATTCGATGCAAACATTTGTGCGACCGAATAGTCGCAAACTCGTACGCCTTCTGCGGGTGCGGCTCGGCGTCGAGGGCATGAAACCCTTCCGAGACTCCATCGCCTGAAGGAGGTCCCGGCTCGCGCCTATTCCAGGTAGATGAGCCAGAGGATCGAGAGCACTATCCAGGTCGATACGACGAGCCAATAGGTGACCGGGTGTTCGCGCCTGGTGACGCGCTGCACGAAGCTGCTCTCGCCGGTGATGAGGTCGTAGGCGGCCCATGCCAGGAACAGCACGGCCAGAACCCAGATCTGCCCGGCGAACGTGAAGTACCAGAGAGCCGCCAGAGCGATCCAGGTGGGCCACCGCCCGACGGCGCCGAGCCGACGGGGGCCGGCGGTCTCGCCCGGAATCACGGGTGCACCTCCGTGTGCACAGCCGGTGGCTCGACATCGTTGAGCCGCCAGTTCAGGTAGTGGCCGAAGTCGGCGACAACCCGCTCGATGGGAACGAGCCGCCCAGGTGTGAAGTCGCCGGCAGCACCGCGCTGGCCGCGCTCGCAGATGGCCTTGTCCTCGGGGAGGAAGTCCGGCAGGGGATACGCAGCGTCGGTGACGGACTTGATGATTCGCCTTGCCACGGGGCCACGAAGTCGAGCGGGAGGGGCAGAGGCGAAGGCGCCGCCCGTGCGCACCGCACAGCGGTCGGGACCCATGGGGTGCACCGACTGCCAAACGAGACTCCCCGGAGTGAGCACGCCGACGAACCCGGGCGGCAGGCTGATGAGCAGGTAGTCGTCGGTGCCTTTGGTCGTCCCACCCGTCGCCGTGGCCCGGGCCGAGCCGGTGATGTAGTAGGCACCCTTGGTCGGCGTGTGGGGCTCGAGCGTCTTGGCGTGGACCTGGAACAGGTGGTAGCTCTCCATGGCGTTCACGATGGCGAGCTTCCAGTTGCAGTCCCACACCGCCGTCTCCTGGTAGTCGGACCAGTGGTGCAATCCGTCGATCCCCCGTGCGGCCACGTGAGGCTCGACGGCGGAGAATCGTTCGGCGAGCGACTCGGCGTCGGGGTTCAGGGACACGAAGATCAGTCCGTGCCACGACTCGACCCGGTAGGTGGGCAGGCAATGCGCCGCCTTGTCGATGGCATCCCTCGGCGCGTACGGGACCGAGAGGAGGCGCCCGCCGTCGCTGTAGGTCCAGGCGTGGTAGGGACACTGGATTCGTTTGGCGTTGGCCGGCCGATCCACGAGCAGGGTGCCCCGGTGAGCACATAGGTTCGACAGCGCCGCCAGTTCCCCCTGTTGATTGCGCAGCAGGAGCACCGGCTGGTCGCCGATGACGACGGGGAACTGGTCGCCGGGGGAAGGCAGGACGTCGACAGTGGTGACGAACACCCAGTCGCTCTGCCAGATGCCGCGCATCTCTGCAGCGAGGACGGCCGGGTCCCGGTAGGCGACATTCGGAAGGGCCCGCTCGGGGTCGAAGGTCAGGGTGTGGGAACTCATGGCCGGCAGCGTAGCGTCAATGCCGCACTCTACAAACGGCCGTTGATAACATACGGCATTATGGGATCGGAGGTCCGTTGACCGATCGCGACCGGCGCCGGGCGGCCGTGCCCACTCGCACCCTCGTGTTGTCGGCGATTGACGTGAACGGCAAACTCGACGCCGGTCCGCTCTTCGCCATTGCGGCCGCTGCCGGCCACAGCGACAAGGCCATGCGGGACTGCCTCGGCAGGGTCGTCGGCGAGGGAATACTGGCCCATGTCGAGGGCCGCGGCCGCTCGGCGCGCTACCGGATGACCGACACCGGCCGAGCAGAACTCGACGCCGACCTCGGCTGGACTGCGTTCGCCCATCGGGTTGACGCCGGCCTGGAGCCGTGGGACCACAACTGGCGGATCATCGGCTTGGCGATTCCCGAGAGGCGTCGCGGTGCCCGCGACGCGCTGCGAAGCCTGCTCGTGGAGTTCGGAGCGGCCCCGCTTCAACCGGGGCTCTACGTGCACGCCTACGAGCTCGACGGCTTCGTTCACCAACTCGCCGACCATCTCGGTGTGTCCGACGGTGTCGCCGCTCTTGCCACGCCGGCGATCCGCATCGGCGATGTCCGGCGAAGCGAGGAACTCGTCGCTCGCCTGTGGCCGCTCGATGAGCTGGCCGGCCGCTACGAATCGATCGAGCGGCGGTTGACGACGATCGCCCGGCAGGCGCCGAGCACGCCGGCAGACGAGCTCGCCGCCTCCATGTTCTCGGCCATCGTCGGTATGGAGACCGTCCTTCGCAGCGACCCGCTCCTGCCGTCCGAACTCCTCCCCGCCGACTGGGCAGGAAGTCGTGCGCGTCAGGCCTTCCGGGTCGCCCACGCTGCGGCGAGCGCCGGCAGCGACCTCTTCAATGGTTCACGTGTGATGCAGTCGTTCGCAGCCGAGATCGATCGCTCCCTGGCAGAGTCGTCGGCCGAGTTCTGGGCGCGATGGTTCCCGCGTCTGATGCAGGCGTATCGGACGAGACTGCCGCCGGTCGCAACGGGTCGGCCGTCGGGAGTCGCCGGTGTTCAGGTCGTCCACTCAGACGGGTAGTTGCAGTTCGCCGTATCGCTCGACCACGAGGCCGTCGCGCCGGAGTGACGCCACGATGCGGTCTGCTCGCGGCGGGTCGGCTTCGAGGCCCATCAGACGTGCTGCGGCCGAGGCCGGCTGCGGGCCGGAGCGGAGCGCCTCCACGAGACGCCCCCGGCCTTGACGGTCCGAGCCCTCGAAGGCCGGTTGGGAGACGCTGACACCGGCTGAACCGTCGGCCGGATCGGGTCCCTCCCCGCGCCAGGCGCAGTGCTCCCGCAGGGCGCACTGGGCACAGGCCGGGGCTCGGCGGGTGCAGACGGTGGCCCCCAGGTCGAACAGCGCCTGATTCCAGAGCCAGGCCTGCCCGGCGGGTACCAGCCGATCAGCCATCTCCTGCGCCTCCGCCCGGGTGTGCCGGTGCCCGGCCAGGCGAGCCAGCAGGCGCCCGACGTTGGTGTCCACGACACCGACATCACGCTCGAAGGCGAGGGAGAGCACGGCGCGGGCGGTGTACGGCCCGACGCCCGGCAGCTCCAGCAGCCCCTCGAGGGTGGTCGGAAACTCTCCGGCGGCCGCGATGCGGCGGGCCGCGGCGTGCAGGTGCAGCGCCCGGCGGTTGTAACCCAGCCCCCGCCACTCCTCGATGACCGCGCCGGCCGGCGCCGCTGCACAGGCCTCCGGGGTCGGGAAGCGAGCACAGAACCGCTCGTAGCGTTCGAGCACGCGAGCGACGCCCGTCTGCTGCAGCATCACCTCTGCCACGAGCACGCGCCACGGATCGCGGGACCGGCGCCACGGCAGGTCGCGCAGCCGGGGCCGGGCCCACCCCAGCAACGCCTCCTGCAGCGTGGGGATCGTGACGTGGGATGGGGAATCGGCTCCTGCGGCCGGTCGAGCCGCCGGCGGGTCGGGGGACGCTCGGGTGACATCATGCTCGGCCGTGCTCCAAGCCTCAGTTGACGGCGCCCGCATCCCCGCAGTGTCGCCGAACGGCGCTCGCCGCGCAGGCCGGTGCGAGGGGCGGGTGCGAGGGCCGGTGCGAGGAGCGGGTGAGCATCACCGGTGCCGGCCAGCCCGCCTTGCGCGTCGTTGCGCCGGGCGGGGGCCATCGGGCGCTAGCTTCGGAGCCCGTGGCCACCTCACCACCGCCCGATCTGATCCTGGAACCCCTGACGGGCAAGCCCCGGGCGGTCGAGGAGTGGGTCACCACGTTCCACCTCGTGGTGGTTGCGCTGGACCCCTTCACCTACGAGAGCGGCTGGATCCTGCCGACGGCCGGTCGGGTGATGGGCAACTTCTCCGGAGCCGACTGCCGCGTCGGCTGGCTGGTGTGCGGCACCCCGGACGAGGCGCGCCAGTTCCTGGGGCCCTGGGCCGATCGATTCCTGACCTTTGCCGATCCCGACCGGGAGATGGTGCGCGGACTCGAGCTCGAGCACCTGCCCGCCATCGTGCACCTCAACCACTCCCTGGAGGTCGTGAGCGCGGCGGAAGGCTGGAACCCGAGGGCCTGGCGGACCGTGGCCAATGGGCTGGCCAAGATGATGAGTTGGAGCAAGCCGAGGATCCCGACCCGCGACGACCCCTCTCCTTACGCCGGCACCCCCGCCGCCGGCTGAGTTTCCCCGGCGCGCCCGGTACCGTTTACCGGGAGGCGCTCATGGAATTCGACTACACGGACACGCTTCCCGCCGGCCCGGGCGACGTCCCCTACCGGCTGCTGACCACCGACGGCGTGCGCGTCGTCGAGGCCGCCGGGCGCCACTTCCTGGAGGTCGACGACGAGGCCATCCGGCTGCTGACCGCCGAGGCCATGCGCGACATGGCCCACCTGCTGCGCCCCGGGCACCTGCAACAGCTGCGGAACATCCTCGACGATCCCGAGGCCTCGGCCAACGACCGCTTCGTGGCGACCGAGTTGCTGCGCAACGCCAACATCGCCGCCGGCGGGGTGCTGCCGGGCTGCCAGGACACCGGCACCGCCATCATCAAGGCCCGCAAGGGCCAGCAGGTCCTGACCGGCGGCGACGACCGGGTCGCCATCTCGCAGGGGGTCTTCGACACCTACCGCACGTCGAACCTGCGCTACTCGCAACTGGCCCCCCTCGACATGTTCACCGAGCAGAACACGGGGAACAACCTGCCAGCCGAGATCACCATCGAGGCGGTCGGTGGCGAGGAGTACAAGTTCCTGTTCATCGCCAAAGGCGGCGGATCGGCCAACAAGAGTTTCCTCTACCAGCAGACGCGGGCCGTGCTGAATCCCGACAGCCTGCTGGACTTCCTGGATGCCGAGTTGCGCATGATCGGCACCGCCGCCTGCCCGCCGTACCACCTGGCTGTGGTGATCGGCGGCACTTCGGCGGAGTACGCCTTGCAGGTGGCCAAGCTGGCCTCCGCCCGCTACCTCGATCACCTCCCCAAGGACGGCTCCCCGGGCGGCCGTGCCTTCCGGGACACCGGCTGGGAGGAGCGCATCCTGGAGCTGACCCGCCAGTTCGGCATCGGCGCGCAGTTCGGCGGCAAGTACTTCTGCCACGATGTCCGGGTCGTGCGCCTGGCCCGCCACGCCGCTTCCTGCCCCGTGGCCATCGCCGTGTCCTGCTCGGCGGACCGGCAGGTGCTCGGGAAGATCAACGCCGACGGCGTGTTCCTCGAGGCGCTGGAGACCGACCCGGCCCGCTTCCTGCCCGCGACGACCGACGAGAGCCTGTCCACCGAGACGGTGGCGATAAGCCTGGACCGCCCGATGGGCGAGATCCGGGCCGCCCTGTCGGCGCACCCGATCCGGACCCGGGTATCGCTGACGGGCACGCTGGTGGTGGCCCGCGACGCCGCCCACGCCCGCATCAAGTCCCAGTTGGACGCCGGCGGGGAGATGCCGGACTACCTGCGCCGCTACCCGGTGTACTACGCGGGCCCGGCCAAGACCCCCGAGGGCTACGCCTCGGGCTCCTTCGGCCCCACCACCGCCGGTCGCATGGACAGCTACGTCGAGCAGTTCCAGGCCGCCGGCGGCAGTCTCGTCATGCTGGCCAAGGGCAACCGCTCCCGGGCCGTGGTGGACGCCTGCGCCCGCCATGGGGGCTTCTACCTCGGTTCCATCGGCGGCCCCGGCGCCCGCCTGGCCGCCGACTCGATCCGCTCGGTCGAGGTCCTCGACCACGCCGACCTGGGCATGGAGGCCGTCTGGCGGATCACCGTCGAGGACTTCCCCGCCTTCATCGTCATCGACGACAAGGGCAACGACTTCTTCGCCGAGGTCTCCAGACCCCTACGCATCCGCCGCTGAACACGGCCTCACACCCCCGGGCAGCCGCATAGCCCCGGAGGGCGGGGGTGGCGGGGGGCCGATTTGCGACGCCTCTGAGAATGCCGAGCCCCCGCTCGGCATTCGAATCGAAGGAGCAAACGGCAGCCCCGACGCCACCGCCCGGACGACCGCAATTGCCCCGGAGGGCGGGGGTGGCGGGGGGCCGATTTGCGACGCCTCTGAGAATGCCGAGCCCCCGCTCGGCATTCGAATCGAAGGAGCAAACGGCAGCCCCGACGCCACCGCCCGGACGACCGCAGTCCCCTCAGGGGCTACGGACGGCCCGGATGGTCAGGCAAGCGCCTCGCCGATCGTCTGGACCAGCAGCCCGGTCACCACGTAGGGATCGGCGTTGGCGTTCGGCCGGCGATCCTCGATGTAGCCCTGCCCGTCCTGGTGCACCTGCCACGGGATGCGCACCGAGGCGCCCCGGTCCGACACCCCGTAGCTGTAGGTGTCGTAGCGCTCGGTCTCGTGCTCGCCGGTGAGTCGAAGTTCGATGCCGTAGCCATAGCCCGCGATGTGCTCCTCGGGCTTGCCGGCGGCGCCGAGGGCCTCGGCGGCGGCCACCACGGCCTCGTAGTTCTGGCGCATGCTGGCGGTGGACACGTTGGTGTGCATACCGGCACCGTTCCAGTCGCCCTGCATCGGCTTGGCCGCCAGGCTGACCTCGATCTCGTGGTCCTCACCGGCGCGGTACAGCAGGTAGCGGGCCACCCAGATGTGATCGCCGACGGCGAGCGGGTCCAACGGACCGATCTGGAATTCCCACTGGCCGGGCATCACCTCGGCGTTGGTTCCGGAGATCGCCAGGCCCGCGGCGAGGCACCAGTCGGTGTGCTGCTCCACCACCTCGCGCCCGTGGATGCGCAACGCACCCACCCCGCAGTAGTACGGCCCCTGCGGGCCGGGGAAGCCGTTGGGGGGGAAGCCCGACGGCCACTTCGTGACCGGGTCGAGCATGGTGTATTCCTGCTCGAGCCCGAACCAGAACTCCTGATCACCGTACTTGTCGAGGACCGCCCGGGTCTTCGCCCGCATGTTGGTGGGATGCGGCTCCATGCTCTCGGGCAGGAACGTCTCGCACAGCACCATCACGTTGTCGCCGCCGCGCAGCGGGTCGGGACAGGTGAACACCGGCTTCAGCACGACGTCGGAGTCGCTGCCCTCTGCCTGGTTGGTGCTGGAGCCGTCGAAGCCCCAGATTCCGGGTTCCTCGCCGTCCGCGAGAACCTTCGTCTTGGAACGCACCTCTGCGGTAGGCACGGATCCGTCTATCCAGATGTACTCGGCCCTGTAAGCCACAGCTTGTCTCCTTGCGTGCTGCCGGCGGGACGCGCCGGCGGTGGTGGTACGGGGGGCAGAAGGAGATCACCGCTGAACCCGAAGTTGCCGGGCGACCGCTGGCCGGCACCCTCGCCGCCAGCACGATATAGCGAACGCGGCCGAATCCCGACGGCCGGCTCGGCCTGCACCGGGCCTCCTTCCGGAAACTCTCGTCGCGGTCGTGCCGAGCGCGGTCGCCCGACGACTCGCAGGCCGCGGCGACGAGAGATGACTCAGTTGATGGCGCTGTCCCGGTCGGCCCAGTAGGGGGCGCGCAGCTTGTACTTCTGGAGCTTGCCGGTGGCGGTGCGTGCCAGGGCGTCGCGGAACTCAACCGAGGTGGGACACTTGTAGTGGGCCAGGTGCTCGCGGCAATGGGCGATCAAGTCCGCCTCCTTCACCTCGGCACCGGCCAAAGGCACCACCAGCGCCTTGGGCGTCTCGCCCCAGCGCTCATGGGGCACCCCGATCACCGCCACCTCAGCCACGGCGGGATGCGCGAACAGGCAGTCCTCCACCTCGATGGAGGAGACGTTCTCTCCGCCGCTGATGATTACGTCCTTGCGCCGGTCGGTCAGCACCAGGTAGTCGTCCTCGTCCAGGTAGCCCCCGTCCCCGGTGTGGAACCAGCCACCGGCCAGCGCCTCGGTGGTTGCCTCGGGAGCCTCCCAATAGCCCTCCATGATGTGGTTGCCCCGCGCCTCCACCTCACCGTCGGGCGAGACCCGGACGCGGATGCCCAACGCCGGCACGCCCTGGCGCACCAGGCGCTCGGCCCGCTCGGCGGGCGTCAGATCGTCCCACTCGGGGCGCGCCCGGTTCATGGTGAGGTACGGCGCCGTCTCGGTCAGCCCGTAGAGCTGCATGAACTCCCAGCCCAGCTCGGTCTCCATCCGCTCGATGGTGCGCCGTGGCGGCGGCGCCCCTGCCACGGTCATACGCACCGTGCCCGAACCGGGGACCGGTCCAGGCCAGTCCTCGGCGGCCGCCAGCACCGCGGCGACCACTGCCGGCGCGCCACACAGGTACGTGACGCCGTGTCGCTCGATGCGGCGCAGGATCTCGGCGCCGTCGATCTTGCGGATCACCACTTGGGTGGCACCTGCTCCGGTGAGGGCGTAGGGCATCCCCCAGCCGTTGCAGTGGAACATGGGCAGCGTGTGCAGGTACACGTCGCGGTCGCTCACGCCGGCGCTCCAGCCGAAGGTGACCGCGTTGAGCCAGATGGTGCGGTGGGTCACCTGGACGCCTTTGGGGCGTGCGGTGGTACCGCTGGTGTAGTTGATGGCCGCGGTGGCGTTCTCGTCGGGCTCCCAGGGACGCGGCTCGGCGCCGGTGTCGCCGAAGAGCGCCTCGTCCGCTTCGGCGCCGATGACGAACCGGTGCTCACAGTCCACGGCGGCGAGATCGTCGACCAGTTCGGGGTCGATCAGCAGCATCCGGGCACCGCAGTGCGAGACGATGTAGTCCACTTCGGCTGCGTTGAGGCGGAAGTTCACCGGAACCGAGACGCGGCCGGCGGCGCTGACACCCAGCATCACGGTGGCAAGACGGGCGGCATTGTGCGACACGATCGCCACCCGATCCCCCCAGCCGAGCCCGAGACGGTCGAGTGAGGCGGCCAGCGCCCGCGCCCGCCTCGCCACCTCGCCGTAGGTGAGCGTCCCCCAACTCGGCGCCGGTTGGTCGGGTTCGTCGATCAGCGCGGGCCGGTCGGGATAGACGAGAGCGGCCCGGTCGATGAAGTCCCCCACGGTCAGCGGTATTCTCATGCGCTCTCCCCGCTCGCCGAGTCGTGACTGCCCAACTCACGACCGGACCTGCAATCTAGCCTTGGCGCCCGGACGGTCCCCGTGCCTCACCGGGAGGGCAAGCGGCGGCGCGGACCAAAGGAGCAAACATGACACGCCAACCCTTGGTGGCCGTGGAGCCGGACTGCTGGCGGCGGGATGATGTGGCGGAGGCGGTGAGGGCCGGCGGCGGCGTCGTGGTGCGCGCCCCGGAGGCCGAGGGGCTGATCTGGACCGATCCGCAGAACCCCGACCTGCTCGGCCCGGTTCTGGAGGCCGCGCCGCAACTGCGGTGGATCCAGCTGCCCTACGCCGGTATAGAGCCCTACCTGCCATTTCTGGACGACCAGCGCCTCTGGACGTGCGGCAAGGGCGTGTACGCCGAGCCGGTGGCGGAGATGGCGCTGGGCATGCTGCTGGCGGGGATGCGCGGCCTCACCACCTACCTGCCGGCCCGCAGTTGGCTCGGCCCCGAGGGCAGCAACCTGCGCGGCGCCGCCGTCACGATCCTGGGCGGTGGGGGCATCACCACCGAGTTGCTGAAACTGCTGGCGCCATTCGACTGCGACGTGACGGTGCTACGCCGCCATCCCGATCCGCTCCCCGGCGCCGCCGGCGTGCGGGTCGTGGGGCCTGGGGGTCTCGAAGAGTCCCTCGCCGGGGCGGACGCCGTCGTCGTGGCACTGGCACTCACCGCCGAGACCAGGGGCATCATCGACTCGGGGGCACTGGAGGTGATGCCGGAACACTGCTGGCTCGTCAACGTGGCCCGCGGCGAGCACGTCGTGACCAATGATCTGGTCCGCGCCCTGGGAGCAGGGGTTATCGCCGGCGCGGCGCTGGACGTCACCGATCCCGAGCCTCTGCCCGACGGTCACGCGCTGTGGGATCTGCCGAATTGCATCATCACGCCCCACGTCGGCAACACGCCGGAGATGGGGATGGTGCTGCTGAACCGCAGGGTCACCGAGAACGTGCGCCGTTTCAGGGCCGGCGAGACGCTCCTGGGGCCGGTGAACGCCGCGCTCGGTTACTGAGCGCCGCCCGGAACGCTCGACGGGGCCTCGCTAGAAGCCGCTCGGGACACGCAACTCCACAAGCCGGCTGGCCCCGCCGGCGTGGCGTATGACCCGCAGCGCCCTCCCGCCGACGGCGTGACGTGCAGAACTGAATGAAGCCGAGTCCATCCAGAGGTCCACATCCTCGAACTGCTCGATGTCGGCCGCTAGCACGGCCGCGTCGAGGCTGGCGGTGCGCTGGACGGCCCGGATGAAGATCCACAGCGCCTCGGCACCGGTGACCGCCCATCCGACACGGTCCTCGACGGTCGCCAGGGCGCGAGGGTCGGCGCTCTGCTCCGGGGCCTCGGGCGTGCGGCGCAGATCGCCGGTGATTATCGAGGCGAAGTAGGCGTTCACCTGCGCGCTGGGGTCGTCGCCGAACGTGGACGCCTCGGTGATCACGGTGAGTGGTTCCAACCCGAAGATGCCGTGCTGCCAGGCGACGCCGTCCAGCGCCGCGGGGGCCAGCACCTCGTTCGCCACGCCCGCCGACCGGAGCAGCTCGAACATCTCCGTGCCGCGCCCGCCGACGGCGGCGCAAATGACCGTCGCCGGGTGGCGGGACGCACCCTCCAGAGCCGTGGCCGTCGCCCGCGCACCCACGACAGGCTGGGCGGCGATCCAGAAGCGATCGAACCGCAACGTGAAGCCTGTCGAACCTCCCAACTCGGCGAAGCGGCGCTCGAAGCTGTCGCACATCTCCACGCCCTCGGGCTTGTCGGCCTCCACCAGCGTCGCCACCGACCCGATGCCGGCATCCGCGGCGTACTCGGCGAGCGCCCGCCCGTAGGCCCGCGCCGGCGTCCCGGCCGAGAAGACCCGGTCCCGTCCCGCAGTCACCGTCGGCCAGGGCTCGGGCCCGCACGGCACGATCACCAGCACGCCGGCACCGTGGGCCACCTCGCGTACCGGCCGGTTGAAGTACTGATCGCAGGAGGTGAAGAGCACGTCCACATCCCGGTCGATCAGCCGCCGCGCCGCGTCGAAGGCCGTGTTGAGCTCGGAATCGGAGTCATTGAACAGCAACTCCAGGGGCCTTCCCAGCAGGCCTCCCGACGAGTTGACCTGCCGCACCGCGTAGACGAGCGTGTCGAGCACCGGACCGTCGTGGGGAGCCAGCCGGCCGCCGGCCGCCATGATCACTCCGATCCTCACCGGCTCGGGGCCCTCGCCGGCGGCCGCGTCGCCTGCTTGGGCGGTGGCCGGACGGCCGGCGCCGCCGGCCTCGCTCACCGCAGTCGAGCCGACCGCCGGGGGCGTTCCGGCCTCGTCGGGCTCGGCCTCGGACGGATCGCCGGCACAGGCGGCGGCCAGCAGAGCCGCCGCCGTCAGGACTGCGGCGACTCCGTGGCGGCTGCGCACGTCACGGAGGCTACGCCGCGCAGACCCCTAAGCGAAGGAGGAGGTGGCGGCGGGCCGACCGGAGAGGGCGTTGCCCCGGGTTTCGCTCGCCCGGGGCGACTCTCAGCCCGCGACCAGTGCCCGCAGCGACTGGCGCAGCGACCCCGCGGTGGCAATGACGGCCGACGGCTCGTAGCCGCAGTGCGCCATGCAACTGGCGCAGCGCTCGTCGCGGCCGCGGCCGTAACTGTCCCAGTCGGTCGTCTCGATCAGTTCCCGGTAGGTCTCGGTGTAGCCGTCCGCCATGAGGTAGCAGGGGCGCTGCCAACCGAACACCGAGTAACTGGGAATGCCCCACGGCGTGCACTGGTAGTCGACCTTGCCCTCCAGGAAGTCCAGGAACAGCGGCGAGTGGTTGAGACGCCAGCGCTTCCGGTTCCCATCCGCGAAGGCCTCCCGGAACAGCCGGCGGGTCTCGGTGACCTGGAGGAAATGTTCCTGGTCGGGGGCCTTCTCGTAGGCGTAGCCGGGTGACACCATGAGCGAGTCGACACCCAGGTCGTCGTTCAGGAAATCCAGCACGCCGCGCACCGACTCGGGCGTGTCGGTGTTGAAGAAGGTGCTGTTCGTGGTGACCCGGAAGCCGCGCCGCTTGGCCTCCCGGATGGCCTCGACGACCTCGTCGAAGACGCCTTCCCGCGCCACAGCTATGTCGTGGCGCTCGCGCAGCCCGTCCACGTGCACAGCCCAGGAGAAGTACGGCGAGGGCTTGAACTGGTCCATCTTGCGCCGCAGCAGCACACCGTTGGTGCACAGGTAGACGAACCTCTTGCGGTCGATCAACGCCTGGGTGATGTCGGCGATCTGCGGATGCAACAGGGGCTCACCGCCGGCAATTGAGACCATCGGCGCCCCGCACTCCTCCATGGCGCCCACGCACTCCTCGACGGTGAGGCGTTTACGCAGGATCTCGGTGGGGTGCTGGATCTTGCCGCAACCGGGACATTCCAGGTTGCACGCGAACAGTGGCTCCATCTCCACGATCAGCGGATACTTCTCGCGGCCGCGGAGCCTGTTGGCGAACATGTAGGCGCCGACGCGAGCGGCCTGCCGAAGTGGAATGCCCATCAGGAAATACCTCCAGAGGCTGCTGTCTCCAGCCTTCGACCAATGTCCGATCCGATCGGTGTCTCCCGGGATTCCAGTGTCGCGGCGATCCGGGAGACCACCGCCAGGGCGCGACGTACCCGCCACGGTAGCCACAACGACGCCAGCTCCGCCGAGGGAGTGTCGCTCACCACCCTGACCACGGCCAATGGGGGCGGATCGGCCGCCAGAAGCCACCACGACTCCATGTCGGCCACGAGGGCTCCGTCGCGCGCGAGGCGGCGCCGCCCCGCGCCGCGCACAGGTCGGGCGACCGATCGGATCGGGCCACGCACGGCGCTGATGCCGGCCTCGCGGAGCGCCATCCGGATGACTTCGGACGCCGGGCCCCAGGCGAACCGATCGGGACCGGGGCCGTGCACGGTGTCGGCCACGATCACGTCGCCCGGATCGAGGGAATCGGTCACAGCACCCGCCAGACCCAGCAGGATTGCGCCGCGCCGGCCCACATCGGCGCCGCGCCCGGCGAATGCCGCGGCTCGCCGGCGTCCCATCCCGGTGCGCACCACGGTGGCCGTCGCGGCGCCGCGTCGCGCTGCTCGCGCCTCGAGTCGCAGCGGGCACCAGAACTCGGGACTCACCGGAGCGAGCCCTCCCCGGCGGTGGCCCGCATGAACCGGCCCAGTGCCATGGTCGGGAACACCTGCCGGTAGAGGTGATAGTTGATGTAGAAGTAGCCCTGGAATCCCGTACCGGTGTACTGAGGCTCGTCCCACGTGCCGTCGGGCCGGCAGGTTTGCGCCAGCCAGGCCACGCCGCGCCGGGTCGGTTCGCCGAACTCGTCCGCTGCCATCAGCGCCAGCAGCGCCCAGGCGGTTTGCGAGGCCGTCGGATCGCCGCGGCCGCGCCAACTGTCGGACTCGTAGGACCGGAGATCCTCGCCCCACCCGCCTTCGGGACCCTGGGTGGCGTGCAGCCAGCGGACGGCCCGGCGGATCCGGCGGTCGCTGGGGGGCACTCCCACCGCCCGCAGCGCCGGCAGCACGGCGCCGAGACCGTAGAGGTGGTTGACGCCCCAGCGCCCGAACCACGATCCGTCGGACTCCTGATCCTGCCAGAGCCAATCCACGGCGCGCCGCAGGCGCCTGGCGTCGACGGGGATGTCGGTGTGGGAGCGGACCCAGCAGAGCATCTCCACGACATGTGCCGTGACGTCGGAGCTCGGCGGGTCGATGACCTCGCCGAAGTCGCAGAAGGGCAATTGCTCGCAGAGCCGCCGCACGTTGTCGGCGTCGAACGCGGCGTAGCCGCCGTCGCTGCTCTGCATGCCCTCGGCCCAGGCGACGGCGCGGGCGATCGCGGCGTCCACCCGCTCGGGATCGCTGGCCTGGGCGTGGCCCAGCGCCAGGACCACCTCCGCGGTGTCGTCGAGGTCGGGGTAGTTGTCGTTCTGGAACTCGAACGCCCAGCCGCCGGGGGCCAGGTGCGGGCGGCGGGCGGCCCAGTCGCCGCGCACCCGAACCTCCTCGTCCAGCATCCAGTCCGCCGCAGCCACCATCGCCGGGTCGTCGCGGCGCAGCCCGGCATCGCCGAGGGCCACCACCGCCAGGGCGGTGTCCCAGACCGGGGACTGGCAGCATTCCATCCAGCGCATGCCGTCCTGGCGCACCTCGTAGCTGTCGAAGCATGCCAGAGCCTTGGCCAGGATGGGGTGGTCCAGCGCATAGCCCCGCAGGTGCAGGGCGATGATCGAGTAGATCCAGGGCGGCTGGATGCCGCCCCAGCAGCCGTCGGACTCCTGGCGGCGGATGATCCACTGCTCGGCGAGCTTCATGGAGGTCTCCCGCAGCCGCCACGGCGCCAGGTCGTGGAACTTGTGCAGCACCCTGTCGAGTCGCTGGAAGCAGCCGGCGGGGGTACGGATCGACCGGGGGACCCGCTCGGGGGCCACAGCGCCGGTGCGCAGCTCGTCCAGAGTGAAACCCACCTCGACCTGGGGACGGTAGGTGCTCACGATGGTCAGTGGCACGATCGTCTGGCGGGCCCAGCAGGCGAAGTCGTAGATGTTCAGCGGCAACCAGCGCGGCAGCAGGATCAGCTCGGGGGGGATGGCGGGAAGATCCCGCCACGACCACTGCCCGAACAGGGCGAGCCAGATGCGCGTGAACACGCGCGAGCACTCCAGGCCGCCCATGTCGCGCACGAACTCGGCGGCCAGGCGCATGTGCTCGGCGTCGGGGCTGTCGCCGGCGAGGCGGAGCGCCGCGTACGCCTCGACGGCCAGCGACAGTTCTGAGGGGCCGCCGTAACGGTTCGACCAACCCCCGTCGGCGCACTGCCTGGAACGGATCCAGTTGGCGGTGAGGGACGTGACCTCGGCGTCGGAGATTCCCAGGAAGGCGCGCAGCAGGAGATCCTCCGCCTCGATCGCCACGTTCGTCTCCAGGTCGCCCTTCCACCAACCGGCGGGGTCCTGGAGACCGAGTAGCGCATCGGCCGAGCGGGCCAGGGCGGCGGCTGCATCCCGTTCGAGCTCACCGGAGTCCGCCGCCGGGGCCAGCCACGGCTGCGCGGCCAGGGAACCTCTCGCCGTCGTCATCCTCGATCCTCCTCCAGCGAGTCCTAGTGCTCGCGCTCGACGATGAACGCCGCCAGATCCTGCAGTTCGGCGGCCGCGGCCGGGTTCATGTCGACCGACGCCAACGCCTCCACGGCGCGCTCCATGCAGCGCCGCGCCGCCGCGGCCGTGGCAGCGCGGCCGCCCGCCTCCTCGATCAGCACCGTCGCCCGCGCCACCGCCTCGTCGTCGAGGTGCTCGCGACTGTAGAGGTCGGCGAGTTCGGTTGCCGCGGCGCCCTCGGAACTCAGGACGACGGTGACCGGCAGCGAGCGCTTGCGCTCGCGCAGATCATTCCCGGCGGCCTTGCCTGTGACCTCCGGACGACCCCAGATGCCCAACAGGTCGTCGGCGGCCTGGAATCCCCGGCCCAACTCGTCGCCGAAGCGGCGCAGCGCACCGACCACCGCGGTGGGGGCATCCGCCAGGATCGCGCCCACTGCGCAGGCATGCGCCAGCAGCGCGCCCGTCTTCAGCGAGATCATCCCCCAGCAGTCCTCCACCGACACGTCGAGGTGGCTGTGCAGCGTCATGTCCAGCGACTGACCGGCGATCATGGCCGCATTGGCTCGGGCAAGGTCGGCGGCGGCCGCAGAGCGGGCTGGCGTCGTCTCCTCCAGCAGCACCTCGAACGCCAGGGCCATCACCGCGTCGCCGATGATGACGGCGTTGTCGGTGCCGTACACCTTCCACACCGTGGGCCGGTGGCGCCGCTCGACGTCGCCGTCGACGATGTCGTCGTGGATGAGGGAGTAGTTGTGGATCAACTCCACCCCCACGGCGCCCGGGGTCGCCACTTCCGGCGCCGCCCCCGCAGCCTCGGCCGACAGGTAGGCCAGCGCCGCGCGCACGCCCTTGCCGCCGCGCTCGACGGGCAGCGCCGTTCCGTGGATGTCCGTCCAGCCGAAGTGGTAGCGCACAGGGACGGCGAGTTCGGAGGGCAGGCTATCCACCGCCGCCACCAGCGCCGGCCGAACCAGTTCGCCGGCCCGATCGAGCACGTCGGGCACCGGGCGGGTCATGCCGCCACCGCCGGCTCGTCGGGCGCGCCGCTGCCCGAGCCCGGCGCCGGCGAGGCCGCGACGGCCCGATCGGCGGCCAGGCGGCCCGCCTGGACGCCGCTGCGCACCGCGCCTTCCATGGTCGCCGGCCAGCCCGTGTCGCACCAGGCACCGGCCAGGAAGACACCTTCGAGCGCGGTGCGGCCATCGGCTCGCAGGGCATGCGAACCCGGCGCCCCGAGGAATGTGGCCGCCTGCTCGCGGGTGACCATCGACTCGGTGATTCGGGCCCCCGCCGCCGCGGGCAGCAGGCGGGCCACCTCGGCGCCGAAGTGATCCACAAGGTCTGATGCGCGGCGCCCGATGTAGCGCTTCGCCGCCGACAGCGAGATCGTCAGGCACTGGCGCCCGTCGTCCAGCCCCGCCGCGGCGGTGTGATCGAAGACGAACTCCACGTCGCTGCCGATGGCCGCGGCCATCGGCAGCTCGGTCACACTCCGGTCATAGACAAGGTGAACATTCACGATCGGCGAGGTTCCGAGCTCGCCGAACCGCTCCTGGCCCGGCACCGCCCCCGGCGGCAGCAGCCCACCGGCGGCGTCATGGGGGACCGCCACCACGACCGCGTCAGCGTCGATGAGTTCGGCGTCGAGCTCCACGACCGGCCCGCCCGTCGGGCCGATGCGCACTCCCTGCACCGCGGCCCCGGTCCTGACTTCGGCCCCGGCGGCCTCGAGGGTCCGGCGGGCCGCCTCGCCGTGCAGGACCGACAGCGGCACCGTGGCCCAGCCGATGTCGGCGGCGTCGGAGCGGCTCAACAGCCCTGTTTGGAACACCATCGCCGCCAGCTTGAGCGACGCCTCGGCGGCGGGGACGTTCACCGTCGGCAGCACGATGAGGTCCCAGAAGCCCTCGACGGTGGCGGCGTCCTGGCCGCGGGCGGCCAGCCACTCGCCGAAGGTCAGCCGGTCAAGGGCGACGTCGTCGGGGTCCAGGCGTCGCAGCGCCAGCGCGGCGCGGATGACCGCCAGGCGCCGGCGACGGCTCAGATGCGGGTAGGTCACCAGGGCCGCCAGCAGGTGCAACGGTGCGGGTCCCCTGGTGCGCCGGATCGCCCCGGCGGGCCCACCCGGACGCAGCACGGGCACCTCCAGGCGGCTCTGCAGGCGAACGTCGCCGGCCGAGCCGATCCGCTCGAGGAACTTCAGGTAGGCCTCGCAGCAGCGCATGAACACGTGCTGGCCGTTGTCGAAGGAGATGCCGCGGTGCTCGAAGGACCAGGTCGCCCCGCCAAGGCGAGGTCGCCGCTCCAGCACGGTGACCGCCGCGCCCCGGTCGGCGGCCTCCACGCCGGCGGCCAGGCCGGCGAGACCGCCGCCAACCACCACGACGCTCGGGCGGCGATCGTTCACGGCCGCAACCCAACCACGCTGCGCAGCGCCACCAGCGCCTTCTCCCGACCCGGCAGGCGGACACGCATGCTGAGCGGCCGCTCGGGGTGCGCCAGGATGCGATCCAGCAACCGCCGGTAGATGCCGGCCATGGCGGCGGTGCAGGCCCGGCTGCGATGGTCGAGGTGGTCGAGCAGCACGAGTCCCCGCTCGAACCACGCCGCCGCTTGCTCGCCGACGTGACGCACCAGCCCGGCGACGCCTTCGACGGGTGCCCACTCCCCCGGCTGGAGTCCGAAGCGGGCACGGTCGGACTCCGGCAGGTAGATGCGCCCCATGGCGTGGTCCTCGGCGATGTCGCGCAGCATGTTGGTGAGTTGCAGCGCCACACCGAGTTCGTCGGCCAGCCGCGCCGGTTCACCGGCCGGGGCGGCCCCGGGCGCGCCCCGCGTGCCGAAGACTCCCAGGGAGAGCCGGCCCACCGACCCGGCGACCAGCCGGCAGTAGCGCACGGTGTCGTCCATGGTGGTGTAGCTGACGCCAGTGACGTCCTGCTGGCAACCCTCGACGATCTCGTGCAGCACGCCCACGGGGATCGGGTAGCGGTCGGCGGCGTCGGCGAGACCCACGAGCACCGGGTCGGCCGGGTCGGGCACATCGCCGGACTCCAGGGCATCGATTGAACCATGCAACTCCCCGAGCGCCTCCAGCTTGCGGTCGGTGGCCCAGTCCCCGTCGCCGACATCGTCGATGCGGCGGGCCATGGCGTACAGGGCCGCCATCGCCCGGCGCTTGGGCGGCGGCAGCAGCCGGATGCCGTAGGCGAAGTTGCGTGCCTCCGCCCAGGTGATCTCCTCACAGCGGCGGTATGCCGCCTCGGCGCTCAGGGCCGTCATGCCGAGCCCCATCTCAGGACGGCCCCCAGGTACAGCGGCACCGCGCGGCGCAGCTGGCGCCCCGCGCCGGCGGTCCGGGTGGCGCCCAACACCTCGAATCCCGCCGCCTCGATGGCGTCCAGACCGGCGAGCCCGCCCGCCACGAACCCGGTGATGGCGAGCCTCGCGAATCCCCGGAGCGACGTCACCAGCTTGCGGCCCTCGTCGAGCAGTTCCCGGGCCCGTTCGCATTCGAACGCCACGAGCCGGCGCAGCGGCTCACCGGCGACCGGAGCGGTCAGATCGGCGGGTGTGCAGCCGAAGCGCTCCATGTCGGCCGCCGGCAGGTAGACGCGGCCGGCGGCGGCGTCCTCTCCGATGTCCTGAAGGTGCTCCAAGACCTGCAATCCGCTGCAGACGGCGTCGGAGGCCGCCCGGCGCCGTGGTGTCGACGCCTCGAAGACGGCCAGGACGAGGTGGCCGACGGGGTTCGCCGACAACTCGCAGTAGCCCAGCAGTTCCTCCCAGTCGGCGTATGCGGTCTTGGACTGGTCCAGGCGGTTGGCTGCCAGCAGCTGGTCGAAGGGTGTGCGAGGGATGTCGAACGCCTGCACCATCGCCTCCAGCCGGCGGAACACTTCATGGCGCGGCGTTCCGGCGTACAGGTCGTCGATCTGAGACTCGAGCCAGTCCAGCGCCGCCGAGCGGTCACCGCCGTACTCGTCGCCCAGGTTGTCGACGAGGCGGGCGTACCCGTAGATCGCCGTCAGGTGCTTGCGCAGCCGCCGCGGCAGCACTCCCAGCGCCACCGGGAAGTTCTCTCCCGACGCCCGCGCCATGACGGTGTCGATGTCCCCGTACTGCTCGACCGGCTCGGCCTGCTCGACCGGCCCGGTGGACAGCCCCGAGACGGGGGCCGGCCGGCTCATCGGACCGGCCGGTTCGATGGACACCGCAACCTCCGTCCGGGAGGACCGCTTCGATCGGAGCTCATCTCCACGATGGCGCGCACCTTACACAACGACTGATCCAATGGTCCATGTGTTGGGTAGCGGCAGGCGCCCGGTCGTCACGAACCGGCTGGCGCTCTGCCGCCCCCTCCCCCCACCAGCCCGCGGAACACTTGGGTGACCGAGTCGAGGACCACCATCCCGGCAATCCGGCGATTGTCGGCCTCGTTGGGCTGCAGGATCTCACCCATCTCATCTACCAGCAGCCGGAACGTGTCCCGCGCTTCGCTCACGTAAGTGGGCTCATGCAGCATGGCCCGCTTGGCCAACTCCAACAGGACCGGCAGCGCGGGGCGCAACGCCACCGCGCAGGCCGCGGCCGCCGCCTGCATGTCCGGCGGCTGGGGGCCCTCGGCCAGTTGCTCGCGAAAGCGCGCCAGACTTTGCAGCACCACCCTCTCGGCGGCTCGCACGAACACCTGGCCCTTGGAGTCGAAGTGGCGGTAGAACGTTCCCTTGGCAACATCCGCACCGGCGCAGAGGTCGGCAACGCTCACCTCGCCGTAGCTGTGCAGGCCGAACGCCTCGATTGCGACGTCCAGGATCCGCTCGGCGACCGTGGCGGCCTGCGCGTCCGCCCCGTGAGCCCCAGCGGTCCCCGACCCGTCGCCACGGTCGGCGAGGATCTCGGGCAGAACCTCGGCGATCCTGGCCAGCGACAGCCGCTGGCGCCGACGGAGGTTCCGGATCACCACCAGCGCCTCGACGTGCTCGGGCCCGTAGAGGAAGCGCTTGGGCGTGACCCGAGCCGGCGGCGGGAGCAGCCCCCGCCGGACGTAGTGGTGCACCGTCGAGGCCGGCACGCCGGTGCGGCCCACGAGGTCGGCCATCGAGAATGCGTCGGTCCGCTGAACGCTCACAGTTTCCCCGCTCCGAATACTCCATGGAACGTTAGTTCACGTCACGTCGGGTCGTACAGGCCGGCCGGCGCGGGCCCCGCGACTCGAGCGCGGCCGGCGCGGCACCCGAGCCCATGACTCGTCCCGCCCCGGTGGCCACCACGTGAGCGCGCCCTCCCCCGCCAACGCCGCCGGGGCCCGCCGCCGGTGGGACCGGGAGATCCTCCGCCTGGCGATCCCCGCCTTCGGGGCGCTGGTGGCCGAGCCGCTGTACGTGCTGGTGGACACCGCGGTGGTGGGCCACCTGGGCACGCCACAGCTCGGAGGTCTGGCGCTGGCCGGGCAGCTGCTGCTCAGCGTGTACGCCCTGTTCATCTTCCTGGCCTACGGCACCACCGCGGCGGTGGCGCGCCTGCTGGGGGCCGGCCGGGAGGCCGACGCGGCCCGCTGGGGGGTGCAGGCGCTGCTGATGGCACTGGTCGTCGGCGTCGCCGCCGGTGGCCTGCTGTACGGCCTGTCGGACCCGCTGCTGAAGCTGCTGGGCGGCGAGGGCGAAGTGCTCGCCCAGGCCCGCATCTACCTGCACATCAGCCTGGGCGGGCTGCCGGCCCTGATGATCACGCTGGCAGGCGTCGGCTACCTGAGGGGTGGCCTGGACATGGCCCGACCTCTCAAGGTTGCGGTGTTCACGGCGGCGGGGAACCTCGTCCTGGAGCTGGTCCTGATCTACGGGCTGGGTTTCGGCATCGGCGCCTCGGCGGCCTCGACGGTGGCGGCGCAGTGGGCCGGCGCGGTGCTGTTCACCTACTGGGTGCTGCGCGATGCCCGGCCGCACGTGCGCAGCCTGCGACCCGACCCTGCGGTGCTGCGCAGGCTGCTGGGCACCGGCGGCGCGCTCGTCACCCGCACCGCGGCCCTGCAGGGCGCTTTCGTGGTCGCCGCGGCGGTGGCCGCCCGCACCGGGCTCGCCGACCTGGGGGCACACCAGATCAACGCCCAGCTGTTCGGGTTCTCGGCGCTGGCGCTGGACGCCCTCGCCATCGCCGCCCAGGGCATGATCGGCACGATGTTGGGCGCCGGCGACGCCACGGGCGCCCGCGGCGTGGGCCGCCGCGTCACTTGGTGGGGCTTGCTGTTCGGGCTGGTCGCGGCCGGCCTGGCGATGGGCTTGCGCCCCGTGCTGCCGCAGCTGTTCAGCAACGACGCGGCCGTGGTGTCACTGGCGGGGTTCCTGATGCTGCACCTGGCGCTGATGCTGCCGATCAACGGCGTGACCTTCGCCCTCGACGGGGTGCTGATCGGCGCCGGCGACCTGCGCTACCTGGCCGGCGCCATGCTCGCCGCCGCCGGGGTGTTCGTCCCCCTCGCGGTGGGTCTGAGCCTCGTCAACGCCGGCATCGGCTGGCTGTGGGGAGCGCTGGTGGTCTTCATGGTGGCCCGGCTGGCAGGCGTGGGCCTGCGCTTCGCCGGCCATCAATGGGTGCGTCTCGGGGGGCAGTGACGCGCCTCTGTGCCGCGGCTCAGGCCGTCGGCGACGGCATGGCGTCGACTGCGCCGGGTAACAGTTCCTCCAGCTCGGGAAGCGGTTCGCGCAGCAGGCGATCCATGTGGTGCATCACACGGTCGACCTCTACGTGGTGCCCCGAGCGCCGGGCCGCGGCGATTCTTCGCTCGAAGCACTGCTCGCAGTCCGGAGCCAGGGCGAGTCCCCGCAGTGCCGCCCAGCGCGCCAACTTGGGACGGCCCGACTCGAGGGCCAGGTCGGCGAGGCGGTGAGCCGTGCAGTCGACGAGATACTCGACATGGCTGCGCCACGAGGCATCCGCCCAGGAGAACGTGTCGCCGCTGCCACCACCGAAAGGCGCTCCCCTGACAAGCTCGAGCGCGGCGCGCAGGCACTCGACGGCCTGCGCGGGCGGGACCCGCTCCGCGAGCCGTCGCCAGGCGGTGAAACGCTCCAGGTCGGTGGTCACCTCCGGCGACAGGCGGTAGACCCCGTCCGCCCCCAGGTGGGAGAGATGCGGTTCGCCGTCGTCGTCCCAGCCCAGGCAGACCCGAGCCCGGGAGACCACGTTGGCGAACGTCTTGGCGCTCGGAGGGGGCTCGGCGCGACCCCAGAGCCAGTGACGGAGCTTGTCCGCCGTCGCTCCATCACGATGCAAGGCCAGGTAGCAGGCCAGATCCAGGGCCCGCTGGGAGGTGAACGGCGAGGCCACCCCGACCGCCCGCACAACACCGAGCACCTGCAGTTCCACCTCTCCGGGGCTTGTGTCCCCGTTGGCGGCAGGCATGCCGGCGCCGGGAAGTTCTCTCGTGACCGGAACGCTCGGCCTGTCCGAGGAGATCTCCGGGCCCGGAATGTCCGCCAACCAGAGGTTGACGCCGACAGGTTCCCAGCGGAGTCGTCGCCCTGCGACGTGCAGTCCCCAGCCCGGGTCCAGCTTCTGGCCCGGCGGGGACTCCCGCCGGGGGTCCTGGCGGCGACTCGCCGTCACCACGGCCAGGCCCGGACCGGCCAGTCTCGCCAGGCGTGACCGGATCTGCGGGTCGCGGCCGTGCGGATCGATGATCACGAGCGGGCGCGGGATGTCCCGCAGGCCGTGCCGGCGGAATTCGGGCAGCGAGGTGCGCTCTGCCCTGGCGCCGATCCTTCTCCCCTGCAACTCCGCCTCAGCCAGCGCCTGACTCGAGGACCTCGCGACGCTCACCACATCGAGAGACTCGAGCTCCCAGGCGAAGTTCACACAGACGACCCGTGGGCGCGCGCCGAAGCGATCCACCGCAAGTTCCGCCGCGAGCGATTCGGCGAATGCCAGGACATCTCCGGGCTCGCCCGAGAGTTGGAGAACACGCAGTTCCTCGAGGTTCGCCATCACCGCCGGGCCACCCGAACCAGCCTCACCGAACGACACCAACAGCGGCCACGGCACGCCGCACCCACCGGTCTCGCGGCTGATCGTGGAAGGCTCGACGGTCCAGGTGAGACCGCCGTCGATGACTCTGAATCCGCTGGCAGGGTCGTCTCGCGGCTCGCTCAGGAGCAGCCCGATCGACTCCGGCGAGGCCGTGATGGCGACAACTCTCGGCAGCGGCCGCCCGTCCAGTCGCCGCGGAACGGTGACCATGAGTTGCTGGCAAATGTCGGCGAACTCGGCGCCCTCCTCCCCTTGGGCGGATCCTCGACCCAGCGCGGTCGCGCCGGCTGCGGTCGGATCCCGGAGTCGATCGAACGGTTCTTCCGGGTGTGACACGCGCGACTCTCCTTCGTCCTGCCCGGCTGGGCGGGGCGGCTGCTCGGACCGCGGGACGCTACCGGCCCGCCGGATCAGCCCGACCGGCTGGAGCCCTCGACGGGGTCGCCCCCTCAGGGTCGGCGAACCCCGGCTGATCCGGCTGAGGGAGCTGCAAGCGCCAGCCTGGGTAGATGAGGTTCGGGTCGCGCAGCGTGCCCCCGCCGGCGAGTTGCCCGACGTTCAACTCGAATATGTCAGACCAGCGCAGCGCATCGCCGAGATGCTGCTCGGCCAGGAGCCACAGCGAGTCGCCGGGCTTCACGATGATCCAGCCCGCTCCGTCGTGTCCCGCCGCGGGAGCCCGCTCTGCTGGTGCGGCCAAGCGGGAATCGATCACGGGATCCCAGCGCGCCGAGGTTGCGCTCCCAGGATCCGGAGCGAGGCGGGCCCGCGACCACGCCGGTTGCGACTCGCCGGGCGATCGCAGGACGGGGACGGGCAAACCCGACTCCACCGCGAACACCGCGACCTCCGGCGGCCCCAAGGTCGGTGCCGGCGGCCATCCCGCAACCGCGACGGGAGGTGCCGTCCCGCCGAACGGAGCCTCGTCCCCGTTCTCCCCGGGCGGTTCGCCGGTGGCGCTGGCCATCGGCACCGCGATCTCGGCGAACGACGGGGTCGATGCCAGCACGGGCTGCGCGAGCGCCCCGACTCCACCGGTGGCTGCGAGGACGACCGCCACGAGGCGCACGACGATCGGTTGCATGCCGAGACCGCGCAGGGGCAGTGCCCGGGCGGTCCTCCCCCGGCTTGCCGCCAACACCTCGGCCGCGAACGAGAGTGCCACCTGTGACCACCAGATCCAGACAGCGACCGCCAGCACGGCGCCGACCACTTCCGCTGGGACCGCGCCATCTTCGACCACCGCCACCACTGAGGACCAAGCCGGCACGGTCGCAGGCAGCGGGTTGCCCACCAGCACCACCAGGCAGACCGGCACACCGACCAGGAACAACCCCAAAGCTCCACAGGCGCCGAGTCCCGACAGCACCGCTCGCACCTTGCTCTTCATCACGATCACCTCGCTATGCCATGTCGACTCGCGCCGGGCAACCGGCAAGACCCGCCGCAGCGGAATCACGGGCGTCAGCGGCGGGTGCTACCGCCCGGCGCTGACCCCCCAGATGGCTCGAGCCTCGGCCGAGGCGCTGATCTGCACGCTCCCGCTGCCCAATCCCAGGACGCGCACGCGCACATCGCGGCTCAGAGACACCGATGCCCGGTCTCCCTGAACGGCAACGTCGGCATCCAAGCCGGATCGGGCAGTGACGGCGCGAGCGGCTGCGACCGCAGCGCCGGCGTCCAGGCCCACCCGGCCGGTGAGCCGGTAAAGGTTGACGTCCACTTCCTGCACAGCCGCGCGGGCGGCCTGGCGGGCCAGATCCGAGAGTGCGCGACGCTGGCCCCGCAACTCCGCGGAGTCGATCACGACACCGGCTGTGAGCAGGAACGCCACGAACAGGACCACCACGAACAGGCTGACCACCCCGGCCTCGCTGCGACGCCCGGCGCTCCGGATCCGACCCCTCGTCAAGCCCCTCATCAGGTTCCACATCAGACCCCTCCCCGCCGCTGGTCGACCACCTCGACCGCGCTCGCCCGGAGGGACACCGACCCCGGCATGCGCAGGAGCGTGAGATCCTCGAGCCTGCTGACGCAGCGGATCTCGACCGCGACCGAACCCCCGGGATGGAGAGCCGACACATCGGCCGCAACGCTGAATTCCGAACACCGGACCTGGCGGCGCCCGAGCGTGTCCCGAGCTGTCCGCTCCGCGGCTTCCGCGGCCAAGCGGGGATGCTGCCGTAGCGAGGCCGCCCGTGCGGCCTCCGCGGCGACGTCGCGCATCTCCCCGCGCGTCTGGCCCAGCCGCCACGCGGCGCCGAGCAGCATCAGCGCGCCGAGCACGCCGACGACCACCAGCGCAAACTCCAGCGACAGAACCCCCCGCCGATCATCGGCGTGCGCCGGCATCCTCACCGCCTGCCCTCCGGGATGAAGCGCTCCATCGGCCCTCGAGCCCGGTGACTGACGGAGACCGGCAAGCCCGGCACGATCCGGGGAGCGGTAGCCGAGACGGTGACCACCACGTCACCCGCCCCGACGGCAACATCCACCAGAACGTCGCGAACGAGCCGTTCATCACCGATGACGGCCCTCGCCACGTCCGGCGCGGAGAATTCCGAATCATCGGCCAGTTGGGCCGTCTCGAGCACGGCGTCGGCGGCGTCGGTCACCGCCAGCGCGGCGTTGAAGACCAGCCCGAAGTGGATCACGCTCATCGCAAGTGCCAACAGCGCCCCGTAGAGCAGGACGAACTCGGTGGTCACGGCGCCGGACTCCCCGGGCCCGGTCGGGAATCCGGTCGCCGGATCCCCCGGAGCCTCCGCGGATCGTCCGCTGCGGATCCGCCGGGCTCGCCTAGCCGTTGCCAAGGAAGTCTTCTGTATCGGTGCCCACGTTCACGTTGGTCGGAATGTCCCCGGCGACGTCCGAGGTGAGGTTGCGAACCACGCTCACGACAACGATCGCGAGGGCAGCGACGCCAGCGACGAGCAACGCCCACTCGGTCGTGGTGAGCCCCCGTTCGTCGTCGCGCAGCTTGGCCCGGATCGTCGATGCGGTCGAGGTCAGGCTGATCCAGCCTCGGATGGACAGTTCCTTCATGGCTCACTCCTTGTGGTTGCCGTTGCTCCTTGTCGGCCGGATGTCCTCGGGTCCCGCCGACGAACCCCGGGGACAGGGTCGCCGAAGGCACCGCTCACAACATTTCCAGCAACGAACTCAAAGCCGGGTACCCGACGAACATGACGAAGGCGATCGCCACGACGACCGTGGGAATCGACATGCGCTCGGTGGTGGAGTCCGCCTTCATGCGGGCGTTGGCAAGCTCGAGTGCGCTGAGCATCTCCGCCTTGCAGGCCAACGCGTCGGCAGGGCTGGCGCCCTGCTCGGCAGTGAGGCGGATCGTGGCGGCCAACTCCTCGACGTCCGGAACGTCGATTTCGGCTGCCAGGCGCTGGAATCCGGCTGAAGGGGGCCTGCCGTTCACCCTGCTCCAGTCCATGGCCGCCTTCAGTTCGTCGAAGACCCAGCCACTCCCGACCGCCGCAGCCTGGAAGAGCGCTCCGTCGCTGTGGCTCCCGCCGGCCACGAGGATCTTGACCAGATCCATGTAGGCGCTGAGCGCGCGCAGAAACTGCTCCCGTCGCTCGGCCGCCTTCTTCCGCAGCGCCCCGTCGGCGCCGACATAGCCCCCCAGTACGCCCAGGGCGACTAGGACCAGCACGCCCCACACCGGCGGCGCCAAACCCACCAGGCGCGCTCCGAATCCCACTGCGGCCCCCGCTCCCGCGGCCACCGACGCGCCCGCCAGTTTCGCGAAGGCGTGCTGGGCGGGACTGCGGCCGACGATTCGCAGGTCCGCCCGCAGGGTGCCGAGATCGAATCCGAACGACTCGACAACCTGCAGGGCGCGCCTCTCGGCCCGGTTGCGCCAACCGGCCAGCCCGTCGGCGCCGGTCTCACCGCTGCGCACGATCGGGTCGCGGTACTCGCGTAGCGCCCGGAGCAGCGGTACCGGGCGTCGCAGCAGCCCGCGCCCGACCAACCAGACTCCCGCACCCACCAGCGCACCGACCAGAGCCGTCATCGCACGAGCCGGGCCATACCCGGCGCCGCAGGGTCGAAGTAGCGCTCGGGGGGCGGCACGCGGCCCAATCGCGCCAGCAGCCAGAATCCACCCAGGAACACGCAGCCGATGCCCGTCAGCACAACCTGGCCCTGAAAGCCGTCGTAGGGCGCCAGGTAGCCGCGGTCCACGAGGTACAACCCGATTGCCATCACCGCGGTCGTGCCCACGATGAGCCGAGCCGATGTCCGGTATCGAGCCCGGGCGGCATCGGCTTCGACCACGACGCGGCTCTCGGCCCGAACGACCTGCGCCTGGGACCGGAGCAGTGAGACCAGGTCCTGGGCACCCTGCACGGACGCCAGGATCAGCGAGGCGGCGACCTTGTCGACAGCCGGATGGGCCACGTCGGAGGCAAACGCCAGCAGGGCCTCGGGCAGGGGACGGACCTCGAGGCGGGCAGCCAACTCCTGTACCTCCCGGCGGATGGCGGCGGGCGCCGCGCTGGCCGAGCCGACGATCGCGCGCTCGATTCCCCCGCCCGCGGCCAGGATGGCGTAGAGCATCTCGATCCAGCCGGCGATGGCATCGCCGCGCTCGCTGATGGCGCGCAGACCCTCGGCCTTCCCGAATCGCCCGGCGAACAACACGATCCCGGCGGCCACGAGCACTCCGGCGCTGAACCATCCGGTGACGGCGAAGACCAGGACGCCGGCCACCAGGGCGATCGAGCCGCGGCGCAACGCGGCCAGTGAGGCCGCGATCCCTCTGGTGGCACCCTCGCCTCGGGGCACCAGCACTCGCCCGCGCAGCCCCGCTGCAAGCACCCACACGCCCAGACCGGCGAGTGCCCCGCAGACCACCAGGAAGAGGCGGCTCACCGATCCCACCAACCTTCGGGACGGTTCATGAGAGCCGGGTCGAAACCTGCCTCGGTGAGCCTGCGGAGCGTCGGCTCGGCGCGCAGCGGCTCGCCGGAGGGCACCGCCCATCCGCCCGGCGACGGGCGCCAGATCTCGTTGGACAGCACGTGGGTGTCCGTCGAGCCGACTACTTCCCGGATGCTGGTGATCCGCCTTGTCCCGCCGATCGATTCGACGTGCACCACGAAGTCCACTGCCGAACCGACGAGGCGGTAGGTGAAGGAGCGCGAGAACTGTTGAGGCGTCAACGAGGCGTACATGGTGAGTCGCTCGAAGGCCTCAGCGGTGCTGTTGGCGTGGATGGTGCACAGCGAGCCGTCCTGACCCGAGGTCATGGCCAGCAACATCCCCAGAACCTCCGGGCCGCGCACCTCACCCACGACGATGCGATCGGCGTGCATCCGCAGGCACTCGCGTAGCAACGCCTCGAGGGGAAACGCGCCGGCGCCCTCCACGTTGGGCGCGCGGGCTTCCAAGACGCCAATGTCGGGGTGCAGGTCGGCGTAGTGCTGGAGGCCCAGTTCCAGCTCGTCCTCGACAGTGACGATCCGCTCGTGCTGCGGCACCTCGTTCAGCAGGCTTCGCACGAGCGTCGTCTTCCCGGCACCCATCCCGCCGCAGACGACGACGTTGAATCCGGCGCGCACTGCGGCGGCGAAGAACGACTCGATGGCTCGGTCGAACATGCCTGTGGTGCGCAGTTCCGACAGGCTCGCCAGGTCGGGGTCGTGCAGGCGGATCGTCACCATCGGCACCAGGGAGACCGCCATGACCGCGTGCAGCCGGCCGCCGTTGGGCAGGCGCATGTTCAGCACCGGTGAGGACACGTCGAAGCGCCGGCCGCTGCGATCCAGGGTCGCGCCGACCCAGCGGATCTGCTCGATGAGTTCGTCGTTGCTGGCAGCCACCGGCTCGCCTCTCCTCTTGTTGCCGCGACGATCCACCAGCCACACGTTGTCGCAGCCGTTGATGTGAATGTCGGTGAGGTCGGGATCGTTGAGGAACCTCTCCCACGGACCGGTGCCGAAGGCATATGCCAGGGCCGCGCCCGCCAAGCGTTCTTCTGACATGGCGTCGAGCATGGGGGCCCCGATCGCCAGACGGTGCTGCGCCAGACTCAACATCCATTCATCGATGACCACTCGCGCCCGCTCGTGGCGCTCAGGATCATCCGGCCGGCGCCCGGCACGGTTCTCCTGTTCGATCCAGGAGGCCAACTCGCTGCGCAAGTGCTCCAGGAGCCCCTCGAGCAGGCCGTCCGGAAGGTCCTCCTGTGCGCCGCCTGAGCCCCCGGTGAGGCCCGGGCCGATCGCCTCGTACGCCGCATCGACCCCGGCGGTCGTCGCCGGCTCCCGGGGCGTGCCGGGCGGCCGCAGGAGATCGCTCACGTGCCTTCGGGGCGGGAGAGCACCGGCATGCCCGCCGAGCAGAGATGCACCAGCAGATCGGTCACGGGCCGTACTGTCCGCGCCAACCGCGACCGACCCAGCGCCCGCTCGCGCCTCCCGTCGCCGGCCAGCCCTGCGGCGCCCCGGGAATCGCCGGACACCGTGGCGAGAACCCAGGCGCGATCACCGGTGGTCTGGCGCAAGGCCCCGTCGATCTCGCTGACCGGGTACGAGCCGTCCCCGACCACAACCGCCAGCAGCGGCCCGTGCGCCGACAGTTCCTCGGCCCGGTCGAGCAGCACGGCAAGACTCTCGAATCGCGGCCGCACCACGACGACCACGAAGTCGGCCTGCTCGCACAGACGTGCCTGCGGCTCCGCCGCCCGCAGGCGCCCGGCGTCCACGAGCAGGTCCGTGTCGCTCAGACTCCGATCCAGCGCACCGAAGTCGATCTGCTCGAGGGCGGCTGCGGTGGATGCGCCACCCGGCGCTACGAGCACGGGAGGCCCGCCTGGGAGCCGCTGGCAGGCCGACCAGAACTCGGACTCACTCAGACCATGGCGCGACACTGCGACGAAGCTCACCAGGCTGGGGCGCTCGGGGTGCAGGCCGAAGCGGGGAGCCACGGAACCACCGTCGGCGTCGGCCTCGACGAGCGCGACCCGCCGGTGGCGTGGCCACTGGTACGCGACGCAGGTGACCAGCGTCGTCACCCCGGGCGCGTCCTTGAGAGATCCGAACACCACGAGGCTCACGAAGCCACCTCGGCGAGGCGAGGGCCGGCCCCCGCCGCTGCAACAATCCGCGGCGCCGCGGCTCTCGGCACCAGCAGCGACACGAGTGCTTCGCTGCCTTCCCCGCTGCCGAGCCACAGCACGTCGAACACCTCCACCCCGGACACCACCACCGGGTCATCCCAACCGACCAACGGCTCGGTGGTAAGCAGGTCCACCACGTCGCCGACCGAGAGCGTGCTGACCGGGTACCGGCCGGCCCCGAGACGCAGACCCACCACGGCGAATTCGGGTGGGATGATCGGCCCGACCTCCAGCAGCGAGCCGCTCACGAAACCCCCCGCTCTGGCACCGAAGGCCACCGTGCTTCCCACCACGTCGGCAGTGGCCGCGACGCCCACCACGTCCACGGGAATGTCACTGTTGATGCTCGCCGCCCTGAGGTCGCTCGCCGACACCGTCTGGCCCCGGCTCACGTCGTTCGCCCACACCAGCACGGCGGAGCGGGGCGGCTGGCGCCCGGCCAGCATCAGCGCGCCGATCGCCCCGAGTCCGATGAGGACCACTCCGATTGCGAGCTCGGGGACACGCCGCCGCAAGGCGCGCCCCGCAACCGGGGCTCCGGGGGATCCGCCCCCCGGAGCCCGCGGAGGCTCGCCGGCACCTGCGACTCGTCCGTCGCCCGATGGCGCCTCCGAGACCGGTGGGGCGGGCGGCCTACCCGTGGCCGTCGTCGGGGAGTCGGCGAGTGCCGACCCTGCTGCTTGCGAGCCCCTGAACGACACTGACCGACCTCCTCTGCGCATGTGACCGCTTGGGCCGCCCGGAGCGGCAAGGAGAGCGCACGGTGCGATGCGGCGGCGCGGCACGGTCGACGAATCGGGTCCAACCGCTGCGGCGAGAGTGGGGAGGTCGGGCCTCCCGATCACCTGTCCGGCCCGTTTGCGCGGGATCAGGTGAACTTCGAGTGAGATGCAGGCTAACGGCGGCGGAGTGGATTGCAAATAGTTTAGTGAAAATGTTTGAAACGTATTTACATTGGTCTATATGAAGGTGTGCGCACACAACGGATCCGGGTCGCTGTGGCAGCGCTTGGGACAGGCACCGCCGCCGCGGTCAGCGACATCGAGCAGATCCTCTTCGGTGCCTGGTTGGCGGTGCTCGCAATCCTCTCGTGGCACGATCTGCGGACCCGCCGCATCCTCACCGCGGTCGTCAATCCCGCAACCGCCGTGGGGATCGTCGCCCTGGCGGGGATGGCCTGGCGCAGCGGTACGCCCCTGCGGCTCGGCATCGCCGCGGCGACTGGCGCCGCTGCCTACGGCGCGTTCGCGGTGCTGCACGCGATCAACCCTGACGGGCTGGGCTATGGCGACGTGCGCCTCAGCGGGCTGATGGGGTTGTTCCTGGGGTGGCTCGGACCCGCCGCCATGGCGACCGCCGCGTTGACGGGCGCCGTCGGGGCCGCGGTCGTGGCGCTGGCGGTGTCGGCCCGGCGGCGGGACCTCAGGGCGACTCTGCCCTTCGGACCGTTCCTCGCCGGCGGGGCGGTCGCCGTGGCCCTCCTGCACGCCGATAGCCCCTTGAGGCTCGGCTGAGGCGCTGGCGTGGTGTGCCGCTCCGCCCCAGCGCGCGAGCCGTGCTACTCGCCGCGACGCCAGACCTCCAGGGCTGCTCGCATGGAGGGTTCCATCCAGGCGTCGAAGCGCTTGCGGGCCGAGGCCACGCTGTCGCGGAAGTTCACCTGGAACGGCTCCCGGGAAACCACCTGATGGTCGTAGATCTCCCCGCCGCGCTTGCGGTAGAAGATCAGGACCGCGGCGATCACGCCGCGGAACGACTGCCCCACCGCGTGGAACGACAGCAGGATCTCCGAGCGCCCGTTCGGCGTGTCCAGCCCGATGCGGTTCCAGGCGCTGAAGTTGCGCAAGTTGGCGAAATACCCCTGGCGCCGGACGCCATCGATGACCTGCTTGCGGTGCCAGTTGCGGCGCTCGGGGTGGTCGGGGGGCGAGTAGTCGGCGAAGGCGCGGCGCTCGCCGCTGCCGTCCTCGATGGCGTCGATGAGATCGGCCTCGATGCCCGCCACGCGCCCCTTGGCGTGCCAGAACACCTCGGTGGCAACGGTCATGGCATCGGCGAAGTTGCGCCGCATCCTCGACGTGCCCGCCCGGAACTGATCCGAGATGACCGACAGCACACCGCTGAGGTCGTCGGGCTCGGAGGGCACCCTGCCGAGGGTGCTGACCCCCTGCAGGAAGCTGCGGCGCTGGGAGGTGGTCACGATCTGGCGCAGCGCCTCCAAGCCGTCGGAGGGGGCGACCGCGTAGGCGTCGGCGTAGGCGTTGCGGTCCTCCCGGCGCACCGTGAGCGGGAAGAGGTCGGCCGCCATGAGGCAGTACGAGGCCGCCGCCCGCGCCACCCGGTCGCTGCCGCGCCCGAACGGCCGCAGCCGCCCGAGGGCGTGCACCAACCAGGCCGCCACCAGTTCGGGGGCCGGCTCGTGGCCCGGCGGCGGGATGACGTCGACCACCCGCTGCACGGCCTCGGCGGAGTCGTTCTCGTCCGCGGGGCCCGGCTGGTCACCGGTGGGTTCTTGGTCGAGTGCGAACAGGCGCCGGTGCAGTTCGATGATGAGTTCGAGATCCGGCTGCGTCCGGCCTTCCTCCTCGTCGTCCAGCCGGTCAAGCAGCCACAGAACCACGTCCCCCAGCAGCGACAGGACGTCCACCTCCCACTGGTCCATGTCCGCGGCACCCGCCGCGTCCCGCCCGGCGGCGTCGAAACCGTTCATCGCCAATCGGAAGGCCAGGCTCCGATCCACCTCGACGAGCCGCTCGGCGGAGGCCACGTCCAGGGCCCACTCGCGGGCGAGCCGTGCCTCCACCGTCGCGAGCCCGTCGGGGTTCTCGTCCAGGCACAGGTCGCGGACGTCAGCCCATGCCTCGGCTATCGCAGCGCACTCGCCGCTCGGGGCGTCCCAATCGATCGCAGCCAGGTCCCCCAGGAGACCGTTGGCTGCTTGGCCATCGTTCATGAATGTCTCTTCGAGATACAGCACACGACAGAATTGTTCGTCTACTGTTCGTTATCGTTTTGTAGTTCCTCTGGGCGAGTCACAATGTATCAGACTCCACGGCGGCGAATCGAGCCGCCTCTAGACGGAATGCGACTTCGTAGCATCACCCGCTAGCGCCCGCACGGGTGCTGAAATGGGCCTTGGTTGCGGAACCGGGCCGCAGATCGGGCCGAGCCGGCTCCAACGACCGCCGGCCCCGCGCCGGTGCCCAGACCGCTGCAGTGAGAGACCACCCATGAGCCCGCAACAGACCGTGCGGCCGGCGGCCGGCGCGCCGTTCGCCGGCGAGATCATCGACACCCCGATGGTCGAAGAGGTGTCGGAGTCGTTCCTGGCCTACTCGCTGTCGGTGATCACCTCCCGGGCGATTCCCGACGTGCGCGACGGCCTGAAGCCGGTGCAGCGCCGGATCCTTTACTCGATGCTGCGCATGGGGCTGCGGCCCGACTCGCCGCACCGCAAGTGCGCCCGGGTGGTCGGCGACACGATGGGCAACTACCACCCCCACGGCGACGCCGCCATCTACGACGCCCTCGTACGCATGGGCCAGGACTTCAGCCGGGGCGTGCCGCTGGTGGACCCGCAGGGCAACTTCGGCACCCTCGACGATCCCCCGGCGGCCGCCCGCTACACCGAGTGCCGCCTGGCGGCGGCGGCCATGGAGATGCTCGACGAGCTGGACGAGGAAACAGTGGACTTCCGCGCCAGCTACGACGGCGAGGCCTCCGAGCCGGTGTGCCTGCCGGGGCGGTTGCCGAACCTGCTGGTGAACGGCACGAGCGGGATCGCCGTGGGCATGGCCACGAACATGGCGCCGCACAACCTGCGGGAGACCTACGAGGCGGTCCGCCTGCAGATGGCAAACCCCGAGGTCCCCGTCGAGGACCTGCTGGCGGTGCTGGGTGGGCCGGACTTCCCGTCCGGTGGGGTGGTGCTGGACGACGGGCTGGCCGAGATCTACGCCCGGGGGCGGGGAACGATCCGGGTTCGGGCGCGGGCGGAGATCATCGAGGTGGGTCCCCGCCGGGAGGCCATCCGGATCCTGGAAATGCCGTGGCTGGTCGGCCCCGAGAAGGTCGTGGGACGGATCAAAGAGGTCGTCTCCGCCGGGCGGCTCGAAGGGGTGGAGGACGTCAAGAACCTGTCGGACCGCCACATCGGACTGTGCATCCAGGTGGACTGCCGGCCGGGCACCGACGCAGCCGCCGTGCTGGCGAAGCTGTGGCGCCTGGCCCCCCTCGAGGAGACCTTCGCCGTCAACAACGTGGTGCTGGCCGGCGGGGTGCCGGTGACGTGCTCGCTGAAGGACCTGCTGAGGCACTACATCGACCATCGCCTCGAGGTGGTGGTGCGGCGCACACGCTTCCGGGCCGCGGCCGCCGAGGAGCGGCTGGGAATCCTCGAGGGTCTGATGATCGCGCTGGACAACATCGACCGGGTGGTGGCCATCATCCGCGGCAGCGCCACCGCCGAGGCGGCCAGGGTGGCGCTGTGCGAGGAGCTGTCCCTCAGCGAGGTGCAGGCCGAGGCGGTGCTGGCCATGCGGCTGCGGCGCCTCGCCGCCCTCGAGCGCGATCGCATCATCGACGAGGGCGACCAGTTGGTGGCCGCCCTGGCCGAATACCGGGACCTGCTGGGCTCCGAGGCGAAGCGACGGGAGCTGGTCGTGGCGGAACTCGGCGAGCTGGCCGAGCGCTACGGGCGCCCCCGCCGCAGCCGGATCACCCCGGCCGCCGAGGCGGACGCCGGTACCGCCGGCACGGCAGCTTCGGCAGGCACGGCGGGCGCCGGCTCCACCGCCGAGGCGTGGCTGGTGACGCTATCGAGCACCGGGCTGGTCGGCCGCTCGCCGGTGAGCGCCTCGCGGCGGCGCACCCTGGGCCGCCACGACCTGGTGCGCGCGTCTGCGCTGGTGGACGCCGGAGGCATCGTGTGGGCCTTGACCAGCGAAGGGCGCGCGGTGCCCGTCGTCGCCGGCTCCGTGCCCGAGGTGGCGGGACGCAGCCGCGGTGGGCCCGGAGGCGACGTGTTCGACCTCACCGGCCACGAGCGGATCTGCGGCCTGGTGCCGGCGCCGGTGCGGGGCGGGGAAGGCACCGCGGCGGCCGGCGACGACGGCTCGGGGGACGTCGTGCTGGTGACCCGCAGCGGTGGCGCCAAGCGGCTGGCCGTCGAGGAGCTGCGCGCCGGCGCCTCGGTCCCCGCCGCGCGAGCGGTCCTGCCTCTCAGCGACGGCGACGAGGTCATCGCGGCGTTCGGCTGCCCGCCGGGGGCCGACATCGTGTTGATCTCATCGGACGGCTCGCTGCTGCGCACCACCTCGGAAGGGCTGCCCCGGCGGCGCGCCGCCGCCGGCGGCACCAGCGGCATGAAGCATCGGCCCGGCGCCTCGGTGCTGGGCGCGGGAGCGCTGTTCGGCGAGTCCTACGTGATCGTGGTGACAACCTCGGGCGCCGCCAAGGCCACGCCGGCCGGAGACTTCACCGCAGCCGGCCGCGGTGGCATGGGCGTGCGCATCTGCTCGCTGCGCGACGGCGAGACGCTGCGGGACGCCTACGTGGGCCCGCTCGTGGACGTCTTCGTGCTCACCGGCGAGCGACCCAGCGCCCCCGACGGTGAGCCGGTGCCGTTCCCGCTGCCACCGACCCGCCGCGGGCTGGTCGCCCGCTCGGGTCCCAAGCCGATCCTGGCCGCCGGCCAGAGGCGGTGGTGAGCGTGCCGGCACGACCTGATGCCCCTCGCCTGTTCGATCCTGTGGGCGCCGTGAGCGCCGAGACCGCCGGCGAGCGGGAGGCCGCCCCGCCCGAGGCCCCCAGGACGAAGAACGGCGGCAACGGCGGGCCGGCGACCGGAAGCGACTCCCATCTCCTGGAGCAGCCTGATTCGGGCGCGGGCCGTGAGGCCGACACCGAGCCGGACGCCGGGCACTACGAGGCCGACTCCATCCAGACCCTGGAAGGGCTGGAGGCGGTCCGCAAGCGGCCCGGCATGTACATCGGGGGCACCGGGAGCGACGGGCTCATGCACCTGGTGTGGGAGCTGATCGACAACGGCGTCGACGAGGCGGCCGCCGGCCACGCCCGACGGATCGACGTGATCTTCGGCGGGGACGGCTCGGTGACCGTGCGCGACGACGGCCGCGGCATCCCCGTGGGATGCCCGCCCGGCCGGGACGTCTCGGCGGTGGAGGTGGTTTTCTCCGAGTTGCACGCCGGCGGCAAGTTCGGCAGCGGCACCAACGGGTCCGCCTACGGCGCCAGCGGCGGGCTGCACGGGGTGGGGGCCTCGGTGGTCAACGCCCTCTCGGATCGGATGCGCGTGGAGGTGGGGCGGGACGGCCACATCTGGCGGCTGGACTTCAACGAGCGGCTCGCGGGCCGGCGCGACGGCGACCGCTTCACGCCGACCCACGACCTGCAGCGGCTGAAGCCCACGCGGCGCACCTTCACGCACGTGCGCTTCTGGCCCGACTGGGAGCTCTTCGACACCGAGGCCTCCTTCGACTACGCCGCCACCTGCGAGCGGGTGCGCCTCATGTGCCACCTGGTGCCCGGCCTGCGGGCGACGGTCAGCGACCGCCGCCGGGGTGCCACCGGTGAGCCCTTCGACTTCCGCTCCGAGAAGGGGCTTGGGGGGCTGGTGGCCGAACTCGCCGGCACGGCCGGAGGTGGCGCCGTCACCCGGATCATCGACGTGTCCGGCGGCGGCAGTTTCGAGGAGAAGGTGCCGGTGGACGGCAAGCTCACCACCGTCGAGCGGGAGTGCTCGGTGTCGGCCGCGCTGCAGTGGATCGACGGCTACCGCAGCAACGTGGCCAGCTTCGTGAACACCATCCCCACGCCCGCCGGCGGGACGCACCTGGCCGGCTTCGAGCGGGCGCTGACCCGGGCGGTGAACGACGTGCTGCTCGACGGCTCGAAGAAGCTGGCCCGCTCCGGCGAGCGCGCCGGCCGCGAGGAGGTGCAGGAGGGGCTGGTGGCCACCCTGCAGGTGGTGCTGCCCGAACCGCAGTTCCGGGGTCAGACCAAGCAGGAGCTTGGCACCCCTGCGGTGCAGTCCATCGTCTACGACGCCGTCAAGTCGGCGCTGACGGAGTGGTTCGGAAGCGAGGGTCCGCGCAGCAACGTCACCGCGCTGCGGTCCAAGATCAGCGACGCCGTCGAGGCCAAGGCGGCGTCCCGGCAATTGCAGGCCGACCGCCGCAAGGCCTCGTCGCTGGGCTCGGCGGGCCTGCCGGACAAGCTGGCCGACTGCCGGGTGCACGGCCCCGACAGCGAGCTGGTCATCGTGGAGGGCGAGTCCGCCGCCGGTCCGGCCAAGGCGGGTCGCAACGCCCACAACGTGGCGATCCTGCCGCTGCGGGGCAAGCTGGTGAACGCCGCCAAGGCCTCGCTGCGACAGGTTCTGGAGAACGCCGAGGCCCAGGCGCTGTTCCGCTCGGTGGGCGCCGGCGTGGGGGCCGACTTCGACCCGGCGGCCGCCCGCTACGGGCGCATCGTGATCCTGTGCGACGCCGACGTGGACGGCAGCCACATCCGCTGCCTGCTGCTGACGCTGATTCACGCCTACATGCGGCCGCTGCTGGCCGAGGGCCGGGTGTTCGCGGCCCAGCCGCCGCTGTACACCACCCGGGTCGGCAAGGAGACCCACCGGGCCTTCAGCGACGCCGAGCGCGACGCCCTCGGGGCGCGCCTGGCGAAGGGGCGGCGCGGCGGCGTCGAGGCGATCCGGTGGCAGCGCTTCAAGGGGCTCGGCGAGATGAACACCGACGAGCTGGCGCACTGCGCGCTGGATCCGGCAACACGCACGCTGCGGCGGATCACCGTGGCCGACGCGGCCGAGGCCCGCAAGCTCCTGGAGGTGCTGATGGGCTCCGACGTGGCACAGCGCCGTGAGTACATCGGGCGCCACAGCAGCCTGGTGGACCCCGCCACGCTGGACATCTGACCGCGTCGCGACCCGTCAGCCGGGGCGCTACTCCGGCGCTCGACCCTCCACTGATGCCCCGGCCGGAGATCCCGCCCAACGCCCTGTCAGAGGCTCCCAATAGCCTGCCGATCCGATGACATTCCCGGGACCGGAGGAACTCGGACGCGGGTTGGTGGTGACTCTCGGAGCTCACCTGACCGGCGACCTCGCCGCGGCACAGGACTGGGAGCGGGTGCGGGTCGACGGATCGCTACTGGCGGGGCCCTCCGACGGCGATCGACGGCTGGGGGAGACCGTCGAGCAACTGCACCGGGCCTGGGCCGGCCGGCGACGGGTGCTCGTGGAGGTGGATCTCCCGGCGGAGCAGTTGGCGCAGCTGCGCCAGCCGGAGGTGGTCGAACTCGCCGTGTACCAGCTGGGTGCCGAGTTCACGCTGCTGCGCGAGCGGTTGCAGTTCCTGCTGTGGCGCAACAATTACGACGCCCGTCGTGGCGAGCCGGTGTGGTGGTGGGCCCGCAAAGCCGCCGGCCTCGGCGCGCAGCCCGGCGGGCCGGCCGACGTGGTGCTGGGCGACGGCAGCGAGGCGTGGGTGGACGGCGGGCCTCGCCGGCCGGTGGATCTGGCGGACTCGCCGGACAGGCCGGTCGTGCACGCCGAATCAGTCGAGCAGGGGCGCCTGCGGCCACAGCCCCGCCCGTCAGGGGCGACCGGCGACGGCACCAGGCTGGCTCCCGACCAGCGAGCCGCCGTCGAGCATCCCGCCGGGCCGGTGCGCGTGGTGGCACCGGCGGGATCGGGCAAGACCCGCACGCTGAACGCCCGGCTGCTGCATCTGGTGGACGACCGGGGCGTGGAGCCCCGGATCGTCACCGCCGTGGCTTACAACAACCGGGCCGCCGAGGAGATGCGCAGCCGCCTGCAGCGCCCCGACCTGCAGATCCGCACGATCCACTCGCTGGGTTGGCGGATCGTGCGGGATGTGCGGCCGGACGTGACGCTGTTGGGCGAGCGGGAGGTGCGGGGGCGCCTGCAGCGGATCCTCCCGCACACACGGCGAGCCGGCAAGGATGTCTTCGGGCCCTACATCGAGGCGCTGTCCGACGTGCGCATCGCCCTGCGACATCCCGAACGGGTGGAGGCCGAACGCAACGACGTGCCGGGCTTCGCCGGCATCTTCGAGACCTACCGGGCAGGGCTGGCCGAGCGGGACGAGTGCGACTTCGACGAGCAGGTCTACGAGGCGATCCGGCTGCTGCTGGCCGACCCCGAGTTCCGGGCCCGGTGGCAGGGACGCTGCCGGCACCTGCTGGTGGACGAGTTCCAGGACCTCACCCCGGCCTACCTGCTGCTGCTGCGGCTGCTGGCCTCGCCCGGGCTGAACGTCTTCGGCGTGGGCGACGACGACCAGACCATCTACGGCTACGCCGGCGCCGATCCCAAGTTCCTGCTGGAGTACGAGCGCCTGTTCCCCGGTGCCGGCGAGGCCGCCCTGGAGGTCTCCTACCGCTGCCCGCCCGAGGTGGTGAAGGCGGTCGGGCACCTGCTGGTGAACAACCGGCGCCGCCTTCCCAAGACGGTGCGGGCAGCACCGGCCGGCCGTGCCGCCGCGCCCACGACCAGCACCTCGGATCCCGGCAACCCCGTGTCCGCCGTCAATGCGGGCGCTCACACCTCGGATCCCTCCACCGCTGGTGCCCTCAGGATCCTGCGGGTGCCCGACGAGGCGATGGCGGCGACGGCCGCCGGGATCGTGACCGGCTGGCGGGACGAGGGTGCGGCGGATGGGGACATCGTCGTGCTGGGCCGGGTCAACTCGATGCTGCTGCCGGCGCTGGCGGCGCTCGACGAGGCCGGCGTGGGCACGCGTTGCCTGCTCGAGACCTCGTTGCTGCACCGCAGCCTGGTACGGGCCGCGCTGGCGTGGATGCGCTTGGCGCTGCGGCCCGAATCGATGGATTCCCGCGACCTCACCGAGGCGGCTCGGCGGCCCGGCCGGAAGATCAACCAGGTGTCGCGGGAACTCCTGGAAGGCGCCTGGGACCTGTCCCTGGAACGGCTCTCGGCCCTCGGCGCCCGCCTCAACGAGCGGCAGCGGGAGTCCTGGAACGGCTTCGTGGCCGACATCGAGGCCGGGTCCCGCCTCGTCGCAGGCGGGTGCGACTCGCGCCGGCTCGTGGAGTTCCTGATGCAGCAGGTCGGGCTGGGACGGGCCGCCGGCTCGCTGGACTCGGGACGCACCCGGCCCGACCGTGCGACCCACGCCGACGACCTGCTGGCGCTGCGCCGGGTCGCCGCTGTCTACAGCAGCCCCGCGGAGTTCCACCGGCAACTCACCGGCCTGTTGCGGGGCGCCTCCGAGGCAGGCAACGGCGTCCTCCTCACCAGCATCCACCGCGTCAAGGGCCTCGAGTGGGACCGGGTTCTGGTGTTCGCCGCCGACGAGACGCTCATGCCGCACCAATTGGCCGTCGACATCGAGGAGGAACGCAGGGTGCTGCACGTGGCGGTCACCCGCGCGCACAGCCAGGTCGTGGTGCTGGCCGACGAGAGCCGGCCGTCCCGCTTCCTGGACGAACTGGAGGGCCGCCCCCCGAAGCCGCAGACGCCGGAGACCCGCCCCGAGCGCACAACGCTGCTCGAGGCGATCAGGGGCCCCAAGCGCCCCCGGGGCGCCAAGTCCCGTGCCGCGGAGGACGACGAGCCCTACGACGAGGCCCTGTTCGAGACCCTCCGCCAGTGGCGCCTCGAGGAATCCCGTCGCCGCCAGGTTCCCGCATACGTGGTGTTCGATGATCGAACCCTGAAGGGCATCGCCCGCCGGAAGCCCACGACCGACTTCGACCTGTCCGCGGTGTCCGGCGTCGGCCCCAAGAAGATGGCCGAGCACGCCGAAGCGGTCGTAGCGATGGTCCGCGCCCACATCAGCAAAGACCCGGCCGACTCCGGCACGCCACCGTGATGATCCTCCGGATCGGGCGCAGCCGTCGCAACGGTCGATAGTGCGAAATCTCCGGCGCGCGGGAACCGAGACGGGAGTCGGTTCGTCCGAGGGAGCAATAGAAGCACACCTGCTGTCGACCGCTACGGTCGCGCACGGCCGCCGAGGCGCGTAAGTCCGCAGGCTCGGCGGCTCGCCGGAGTGGTCGGCGTCGGCACGGGGAGGCGAATCCATGCGACGACTCGTTGCTCTGTTACTTGTCGTGATCACCACCATGACCGCCTGCACCGGAGGCGACACCGCGGGGGATCCCGAGCAGCCGGCGACCCCACCGGTGACCCCAGAGGAAGAAGAACTCTCCATCCGAGACGTGGCGGAGTCCGGCACGGGTTCAGTGCGGCCGCGGCCGGAGGGAGCCGCGGTGGCTGACGCCGACAACTCCGACGGCAGCAGGCAGCACAGCGGTTATCTGGCCATCAGCACGGGATATGGCTACGACTGGGACTCGTCCGGCGGTCCCCTGTTCGCGCCCGGGCATGGATGCGGGGTCCGCACGGACCTCACCCTGGTGTGCTGGGGCAACGATTGGCATGGTCAGGCCTCGCCGCCGGAGGGAGAGTTCGTCGCGGTCGACGCCGGCTGGACGCACACCTGCGGGATACGCGTCGAGGGGGACGTGACGTGCTGGGGCAACCCCCGCGGCGAGCCCCCCGGGGGTGCGTTCGTCGCCGTCAGCGCCGGCAACTTCCACAGTTGCGGGATTCGCCCCCATGGCGGGGTCGAGTGCTGGGGCGATGACAGCGACAGGCAGTCCTCGCCGCCGGAGGGAACGTTCACCTCCGTCAGCGCCGGCAACGCGCACACCTGCGGTCTGCAGGTCGGAGGCACGATCGCTTGTTGGGGGCGCAACACGCACAGCTATGTCGGGCCGGGCGAAGAACCGCGATTCAGCGGTCAGGCTCAGCCGCCGGGCGGCGAGTTCAGCGCGGTGTCCGCGGGCTCAGAGCATTCGTGCGGGATCCGCCCCGACGGAGCCGTCGAGTGTTGGGGCAACGAGTCCTGGAGGGGTCATCCGGACAGCGACGGGCCGTTCATCTCCGTCAGCGTCGCGGGCGACTTCACCTGTGGGCTCCTCCTCACCGGTGAGGCAACGTGTTGGACCGGGCAGGGGCGGTCTCCGAGGTTGCCGGGCGAGTTCGTCTCGCTGAGCGCCGGCAACTGGGGCGTCTGCGGCATTCGACCCGGCGGCACTGCTACCTGTGTGCGCCGCCGAAACGTCTACCCGCCCACGTTCCATGCCGCATCCCCTCATCCGACCGGGCGATTCTCGGCCGTCAGTGCAGGTGAATTCCACACTTGCGGGATTCAGGAATCGGGAACCGTCACCTGTTGGGAGGAAGCGTCATGGACGAGTCTCGGCTTGCAGGCCGCACTTACTTCCCAGCACAGGTTCGTCGCCATCGATACCGGACGCTCCGTCACGTGCGGGATTCGTGTCGAGGGTGATCTTCGATGTTGGGGAGGGCCCTCCAATGCCAACCGCAGGAGTATCGAGGGACGGTTCGAATCGGTCAGTGTCGGCGGCACCAGTGCCTGCGCGTTGCGCCCCGGAGGCGCTGTCTTCTGCTGGGGAGAGGACACTGCCGGTCAGTCCTCGCCGCCGGAGGGCACCTTCACCGCACTCGCCGCCGGGGGGCGGCACGTCTGCGGGTTGCGATCCGGCGGGGAAGTGGCCTGCTGGGGAGACGGCTCGCTGGGACAGACCGCATCGCCGGAGGGCACGTTCACCGCTCTCAGCGCAGGCGAGGTGCACACCTGCGGGCTGCGCTCCAACGGCGAGGTGGCCTGCTGGGGTCACGAGGTCGATCTGGACCACATCCGCGACAACTTCATCGATCCCCCGGAGGATGCAGGAGCCTTCGACGTTCCCGAGGGTGCATTCGTCGCTCTGAGCGCCGGGGCGTTCCACACCTGTGGCCTACGCGCCGGCGGCGAGGTGGAGTGCTGGCCGAGTTGGGGAGTGGAGTGCTGGCCGAGTTGGGGAGTCGAGTGCGACCTCGACCACCAGACCACATTCCCCGTCACTTCCGTCGTGCCCGCCTTCGCGGAGAACACCGGGACGGAGCACTTCATGACTCTTGGGAATCCGGCGCGGCCAGAGCAACGGCAGCCGGAGCCGGGAGCCCTGGACTCCGGCACGGGCGACGCGTGCGACGCCGACGGTGTCGCTGGGGCCGCATGCCAGTGGGCTTGGGGCCACCGGGACTACTCCTGGACGCCCGTGAGCACCCCTGTCGAACAGCCGCAAGTCTGGAGGGACTCCCGAGTGGATCCGCTGCCCGGTCCGTTCGTCGCCCTCAGTTCCGGTTGGCGGCACACCTGCGGCATCAGGCCCGACGGCACGATCGACTGCTGGAGCGCCTACCAGCCACGCAACTGATCCCGGCCGGACGACCGCCCGGCCGAGCGGCTGAGAAGTGCCCGACTGCGCTGTGGCCCGCCTAGGGTCGGGGCATGGCTCTCACTGATGAACTCGTGAACAGGCTGACCTGGAAGATCCCGAATGCGCTGGCGCTGATCGGGTCGCGGGCCGGCGAGGAGCGCAACGGCATGACGGCGAGCTGGATCAGCCAGTTGTCGATGGAGCCGGTGCTGATCGGCGTGGCGGTGGAGAACACCGCGGTGACGCACCGGCTGATCACAGACGGCGGGTCGTTCACCGTGAACCTCTGGGACGCCGAGCAGACCAGGGTGTTCGTGAAGTTCTCCAAGCCCGCCGCCTACGCCGACGGCACCCTGAACGGGCGGCCGGTGACCGAGGCCACGACGGGGGCGCCGGTCTTCACCGAGGCGATCGCCTGGCTGGACTGCGAGGTGCGCCACTCGCTGGACCTGGGCACCCACACGCTGTTCGTGGGCGAGCTCGTGGACGGCGGCATCAACGACGACGAGCCCCGGGCGGCCGCCATGAGCGACACCCGCATGAAGTACGGCGGCGTCAAGCGCCACTAGAGCAGGGCATGCGAGCAGGGAGCACGGCGCTTGCAATTAAGAGTTAGAGCCGAACTCTAAATTGCCATCGATCTGATTAAGGAAAACTGAACACGCCACGGACTGCCTGGGACTCTCCTAGCGTTGGGGCGTGGCCGATGCGGTTCTGGAGCAACTCGACGCCCTGGGGCTGGCCTATGAGATCGTGCCGTGCGATCCCGACCTGGCGGACACGGCGGCGTTCTGCGAGGCCTACGGCTATGCGGCCGAGGACTCGGCCAACGCCATCGTGGTGATCGGCAAGTCCGACCCGCCGCGCTACGTGATGTGCCTGGTGCTGTCCTCCACCCGGCTGGACGTGAACCGGGTGGTGCGCAAGCGGCTGGGCGTGCGCCGGGCCTCGTTCGCCTCTGCCGACCAGACCAAGGAACTGACCGGCATGTCGATCGGTGGGGTCACGGTGTTCGGCTCCACGACCGACCTGCCGCTGTGGGTGGACGCCCGGGTGATGGAACGCCCGGAGGTCATCATCGGCGGCGGCGGGCGGGACCGCAAGCTGCTCGTGCCACCGGCCACGATCGCCGGACATCCCGACGTGACCGTCGTGGAGGACCTGGCGACGCCGATCCCGACGGAGTAGCCAGGGCCCGCTGGACCCCCGGCCCGGGAGCCGCCTCAGTAGTCCGACGGGAACAGCACCGTGGTCTGCGAGCGGACACCCTCGGAGTCCTCGGCCTCGGTGATGATCCAGAGACGATCGTCGCCGGCGCCAGCGCCATCGTCGACGTCCCGGCGGATCTGCTCGGGGATCACGTAGCTCGACAGGATCCTGGCGCCGGTGACCAGCGCCAGGTCGTTGGCCTCGGCGTCATGGCCGTCGAGGTCGCCCCAGTCGCCGCCGGCGTGCCGTCGCAGGCACGACATTACGAAAGTTCGACCATCGGCGTGGCCCATCAGCTGCCTGTCGACGGCCCGGGTGGCGACCAGGTGCCCGAGCCGTACGCGCAACTGCCTCTCTGCACTGGGGGCGCCGCGTCTTCCCGGCACGTTGGAATTGATCTGAACCAGCACGGCTTCTCCCTTGGTCAGGCCACGATCCACTGCCCGGATCCGGCACGGCATCGGGGAAGCCGGGTATGACTCTATCAGGAATTACCAATAGTTTTAATGTTATCAGATAACTATCTATGTCTATAACTCAGCCTCGCGGCCAGGTTCAGGTTCAGCAACCATTGCATGACCGTTACGGTCAATGCTCGACCATAACGACTCTCCGACTTTCCATTAAGGTCACGGACCGATCGAAGGGGCACAGCGCCTGGACCGGGACCCTTGCGCAAGTCTTAAGGTCAACGCTCGACCATAACGAAATCTCCACACTCCGTTAAGGTCGCTAGAATCGACGCGTGGACGCCAGCCGATACGAGACCACGCAATTCGGGCGGGCCAAGCGAACGCTCGGCCCGCACTCCTATGTGGCGTACTTCCCTGAACCACTGCCTCGTTCGCTTGCGCTGTCTCAAGAAAGCATCATGCGTACAGCCGACGCTGAGGCGGCGCTGGGCCGGCTGGCGGGAGCCGGAAGGCTGCTGGGAAACCCCCAGCTGCTCATCTATCCGTATCTGCGACGCGAGGCCGTGTCGTCAACCCGGATCGAAGGAACGCAGGCCTCGTTGAGCGACATCTTCGACGCTGAAGCAGACGGACGGCCTGCCAGCGGCGAGATCGAAGAGGTCGTGAACTACATCCAGGCAATGGAACTGGGCATAGGCCGCCTGCCGGAACTACCCCTGAGTCTGCGCCTCATGTGCGAGATGCACTCGGTGATCCTCACCGGAGTGCGCGGTGCGGAGCGCCTGCCAGGAGAGGTTCGGCGGACGCAGAACTGGGTCGGCAATCCGGATGCCACCGTCGCGACGGCTCTCTTCGTCCCTCCCCCGCCTGAGAAAGTCGGTGCCCTGCTCTCAGACCTCGAACGATTCATCCACGACACGCCCCAGCTCCCACCGCTCGTTCAAACCGCCCTGGTGCACTACCAGTTCGAGACGATCCATCCATTCCTCGACGGCAACGGTCGCCTGGGGCGCCTGCTGATCGTGTTCTTCCTCATCCAGCGAGGCCGGCTACAGACACCTCTCCTGTACCTATCGTCCTACTTCGAGGCCCACCGCGACACGTACTACGAGACACTCCAAGGAGTACGAGAACGGGGCGACTTCGAGTCGTGGTTGCAGTTCTTTCTCCGGGGAGTGGAAGTCCAGGCCGGCGACGCAATCACGCGATCGGAGCGCCTGATGGACCTGCGCGAGCAATACCGGCAAGTCGTACTGGCAGAGAGCCGCGGAGCCCCCAACGCACTCGTTGATCTGGCCTTCCAGCGACCATTCCTCAACGGCCGCATGGTGGAGACCGGTCTCGGTATCAGCCGGCCCAGTGCTCTACGGGCTCTTGAGCGTCTCGAGAATCTGGGTCTCCTCCACGCAGCGCCAGAGGGACCCCGCAGACAACGCCGCTGGGTGGCTGTCGAGGTGATGGATATCCTGACTGGCGAAATCGTTCCGGAGAACTCGTAGTCGCGGCGACTGCTGAACAGCTCCCGGGGGCCCACCAGCCCAGATCAGCGACTCTGCAGCGCTTAGGTCAGTTCGAGGACGCCACGTCCCGCTACCGATTCGCCGGGGCGGCCACCGGTCGCTAGACCCAGATGTGCATGGGGTAGCCGGTCTCGTCCTGCTCGCCGGCTCCCAGGCAGTCGGCCTCGCCGACCATGATGCGGCGGGCGGTCCAGGCGGCCGCCGCGGCGTCGAGGAGATCGTCGAGACCTGGTTCGAGCGGCCCGGTAAGGCGGTCGAGCAGAGCCGCCTCGGCGATGTTGGGGAACGCGCCCGCCAGCACCGCTGACCTCTCTTGAAGACCGGCGAGCTTGTGCTTGGAGGATGCCATGGGCGCCCCGGCCAGGCGCACGAAGCTGCTCTCGGGATGCACCTCGACTGCCCGGGGCCACGCCTCCGGTGCGAAGTCCCCGGGCGCCAGCGCCGCCCGGAGTTCGCGGATCTTGGGCATCAGGGCGAAGGTCTGGGCGGAAAGGCCTCGATCGGTCTGCCGGCGTGAGCGGAGGTTCGCTTCGGCATAGTCGGCGGCGTCGAGTGTGCACAGCGGCGGCGTCCAGAACAGCGACGAGCGTCGTGCCTGCAACAACTCCCGTGCCTCAATGTCGGCTGTGCGCCGCTCGGTGCCCGGCAGCCCGACGGGCATGTCGAACCCGACAACGAGTAGATCCCGGGCCCTGGCCTCGGCCCAGAGCTCCCCAAGCGTGTCCCACACGGAGAACTCGACAGCCGACCCGCCGACGACCGCGGTCACGGCCAACACCCAGCCGCCCCGCACCCCGTCCACACCCGCCACAAGGCTCGTTGCAATGGTCTCGGACGGCACGCCGCGGGCTCCTCCCGTGGGTTGGTGACGGCGACATATCCTTACAGGCCGCACGACGCCATAACGGCGAGTTGAGCAACCGGCAGGAGCAACACGATGCCGCAGAACATCGCCATCGTGGGCGGGGGCGTCTCGGGTCTGGGGGCCGCCTGGGCGCTGCACCAGGACCCGGACCGGTTCGATTTCACGCTGTTCGAGGCCCACGACCGCATCGGCGGCAACGCCATCACCGCCGACATGCCCCAGGGCGACGGCAGCTCGATCCCCTTCGACATCTCGGTCACCGCCTGCATCCCGTCGGTGTACGACCACATCGTGCTGCTGATGAAGCGGTTCGGCATCGAGCTGGTGGACACCCGGTTCAGCTACAGCGTGAAGTACCAGGGCGAGGTCTACGCCCACGACTTCGATTCCGACATCAGGGAGCAGTTGCAGGCCGAGATAGCCCGGTTCCAGGGGTTGCTGCGGTTCCTGCGCCGGGTCGGATGGCTGAGCCGCACGAAGTCGAAGCTCCTGAACGCCCTCAACCCGTTCAACTACATCAGCATGGGGACGGTCCTGAACTGGGGCGGGTTCTCGGGGGATTTCCGCTACAAGATCCTGAAGCCCATGTTCGTCAACTTCATCATGGCGACGAACGTGTTCGACATGCCGGCGGCGCTGTTCTCGCGGTACCTGGAGTTCTTCGACATCGAGTCGGCCACGCCCATGCAGACCTGGGACGGCGGCACGCGGCGCATCTACGAGCACCTGTCGGCCGGCTTCGCCGACAAGATCCACCTCAACCGGCCGGTGCGCAAGGTGTACCGGCCGCGCTCCGGCGTGGTGGTCGAGGACCACGAAGGCACCCGGGAGAGCTTCGACGGGGTGATCTTCGCCTGCAACGCCAACCAGACGCTGATGATGCTGGACCGCCCCACGATGCTGGAGCGTTACATCCTCTCGTCGATCCGCTACGAGAGCGAGCTGCACAACCACACGGTGGTGCACTCCGACGCCTCGGTGCTGCCCGACAGCGACGTGCAGGCGCTGCAGACCCGCAGCAACCACATCGAGCAGTACGGCGCCCGCCCCGACAACTACGAGATCACCTACATCATGCACAACCAGCAGCCGTGGGCGAAGCGCTCCGAGCGGCCCTGCCTGGTGACCTACAACCCCATCAGCCCGATCGACGAGGGCAAGGTCATCCGGCGGTGGTGGTTCCAGCACGTCGTGCACGACGTGAAGCAGGTGGCGTTGCTGGTGAGCCTGTTCCGCTTCATCCAGGGCCGCCGCCGCACCTGGCACTGCGGCGCCCACACGCTGGTCAACAGCCAGGAGACCTGCCTGGTCAGCGGCCTGGCCGCCGCCCGCCAGATCGGCGCCGGCTACCCCTTCGACGATCCCGCCGCCCGCCGCACTTTCAACTACTACGGCCGGATCCTCCACGGCTGGCGCTTCCGCAGGGCGTAGCGGCGGGAGCAGCCGGGCCGGTCGTGCATCGGGCGGCGCACGCCGACCCTCGCTCAGCGGACGGTGATCACCAGCGGGCCGACATGGTCCTTTGCGCTCGCAGGCCGGGCCTCGGAGCGATCAGGGTCGGCGGACGTCGACGTCCTCGGCGTACTCGGCGAGGGCGCGCAGGTCCGCGATGTCGCCTGTCAGCACCGTGCCACCGGGTTCGGCGCGGGCGACGACGACCGCGTCCACGGCCGATCCTCGACCGGCCAGGGCGCGCAGCGTTCCGGCCCGTCTCGCAACCTGCTCCGGCAGGACCTCGATGACCTCGCAGTGCTTCAGGAATCGGTTCACGGCGGCGTCGGTTCGTTGGCGACCCGACACGCACTCCGCCAGAACCACCGAGGGCACCACCGGCGGCCAGATGCCGTCCTGGATGAACGTCTCGATCAGAGCCGCCGCGCTCCGTCGGCGCTGCGCCAGTGCGGTGAGGCCCCCGGAGTCCAGGACGAGCGGCGTCACCGGTCGGTGTCGCCCCGGCGGATTACGCGGGACAGGGCCTCGGCAGCGGCGAACTCCTCCGCCGAGGGCTCGCCGACCTCGTCGATCAGCTCCGCTAGGTAACCCCGGGCTCCCTCGATCAACTCGCGGCGCCGCAGATCGGTCCGCACGGCGTCCTGCAGGAGCTTCGAAGCGGGCATGTTGTACTCCTTCACCGCTGCGTAGAGCTCTTCCGGCAGGTAGACCTGCATACGAGGCATACGCCTACTGTACACATATCCCAATGATCGACGGTTCGCTCGAACAACCCGCCGGCGACCCCAGACCTCTCAGCCGGTGGACCCGCCGGCGCCCGGTGCCGTGACGCGGTAGCCCAGCGTCTCGAGGGCTCCGACCGCCTCCTCGGGGAACTGCCGGGCTGTCCCTCGGGCCTGTTGCCGCTCCCAGGCCTCCAGCGAGTCGAGAAGCTTCGGCTTCCAGCCCGCCTTCCAGTTGTCGAAGAGGTTCTCCCTGTCCAGGAACAGCAGGAACTCCTCCAGGGTCGGCCGAAACCGACGACCGCCGACGGGGAAGTGCAGCGCGTGCAGATCGGGAGCGGGCCGACCGCTGGATCCGTACATCCACGCCAACTCCGGCGAGTTGGCATGCAGATGCACGTGCGCCGCGGCTCGATCACGGCCCAGCCAACTCCGGTTGTACTCGACCCGCACGAGCGGGCGAGGCCGTTTCCGCCCCCCGGTCACATCGGCCCAGAGCCCGACCAGGGAGGTGGCGACTCGCAGGTGGCCACCGGTTGTACTCATCCCGACGGTGTAGTGCGCATTCAGGAACAGCGCAGGCGCGCTCGGTGCATCAGCGGCCCGGAGAAGGGCAAGACCCCCGGTCAGGTCACTGTAACGTTCAACGATCCGGACGAACGCCAGATCGTCGTCGCGGTAACTCGTGGCCTCGAACCTGGCCGGCGTGTCGATCGCCCCGACGAGCACCGCGTTCAGCCTGCTCACGAACTCCTCAACGCATGGCTGAAGATTCCGTGCCGTCACCGCTGGAGCAACGCGTCCTTGTAGAGAAGCCACTCACCTCGACACTCGGCGTCGGTCAGAAGGTCCGCCTCGCCTTCGGCCATGAACTCCTCGAACGTGAGACCCGCTCGCCGCGCGGTCTCCGTGACGATCTCGACGATTTCCTCTCTCGTAATGACTCTCATCGTCGTGGCGCCTCCTGCACGCTCAACCCGACTATTCCTGTCTCCGGGGCTCGCGGCAGACTTGCCGCTGGCACCCAACACGCGGCGCGATCACGCGCAAGACACCGTACAAGCCGAGCCGCTCGGTCGAATCGCCGCCCATGTCGACCTGCATGCCGACCGGCGCACATCACGGGGAACCCTCGACAGTGCCCCAAGTCCAGCGGTCAACCTAGCGGCGCTCGTGCCCACTCCAACGGCCGCTCGACGCGGACGACATTTGGTTCGCGGCAGACTCCACGGCGCGGCCGTCATCGAGACCGCCGACTCCCACCGAGACGCCCCAAGCGCCGGAGACCGCCATGACGTCGACACATCCGTACAGCCCTGACCACGCCACCCCGCCCGGCTGGACGCTCGAGGAAACGCTGACGGAGCTGTCGATGAGCCAGGCCGAGTTGGCCCGTCGCACCGGACTCTCGACGGAGCACATCGACCGGATCATCCGGGGCAAGGCTCCCATCGCCGGCGACACAGCACGGCGACTCGAGCGTGCCACAGGCCTGCCCGAACGGCTATGGAACAACCTCGAGAGCCATTACCAGGAGCACCAGGCCCGCCTCGCCGAGGCGCACCCGTAACCCAGCCACGGTGCCGGCCGACCCTGAGACCGGGTCAGCGGTCGCCGCGGCGGCGCAGCCTCGGGAGCGGGTTGTGTAGTTCTGGATCGAGGCAGATCTCCAGAACGAGGATCGTCACGGCGAATACAGCCATCAGCGCGATCACGGGCACCAGGACGGACGCCTGGGCGAGGTTGAACTCAGCCGAAGTCAGCATGATCGCAACCAGCGCAGACGTGCCGGCCGCTTTCAGCACGTCGATGACGGCGGGGGATCGAAGCGACTCCAGGAGTTGCAGCCTGAACGACTGACGCTCCGATCTGAGCTGGTGCTGCCGCATCCGCCGCCCCAGCGCGACGTAGAGAAGCCGTGCCAGCACAGCGCCGGCCGCGCACGCAGCCAAGAACACGCCGACCATGGCGACTGCCCAGCCGGTCGGGGCTGTGCGTAGTGCCTCCTCGGTCAGAAGGCCGGCGGTTACGCCGAGAACCGTGCCGATGAGCCATCCGAAGTATCCCCGCGATACTCGGGCTATGAGTGATGGTGGATTCGATGCTGATGGAGTTGATGAAGTCACAGACCAGCGACGATACGGGAAGCCGTCCGTGACCGTCGGCTGCGCCGCTGTCGTCAACTGCGGCCGGCGCGTCGCCTACGCGCCCGGGGCCGCGACGCGGTAGCCCAGCGTCTCGAGCGCGCCGATCGCCTCGGCGGGGAACTGCCGGGTGGTCGCCCGGGCCTGCCGCCGTTCCCACGCCTCGAGCGACCGGATCAGCCTCGGCTTCCAACCCTCCTTCCAGTCGTTGAAGAGGTTTTCCCTGTCCAAGAAGAGCAGGAACTCCTCCAGGGTCGGACGGAACCGGCGACCGCCGACAGGGAAGTGCAGCGCGTGCAGATCCGGAGCGGGCCGACCGGCCGAGCCGTACATCCACGCCAACTCCGGCGAGTTCGCATGCAGATGAACGTGCGCCGCGGCCCGACCATGGCCCAGTTGACCCCGGTCGTACTCGACCCGCACCAGCGGGCGCGGCCGTTTCCGCCCGCCGGTCACATCGGCCCAGAGCCCGACCGTCGAGCCGGCGACTCGCAGGTGACTACCCGTCGGGCTCATCTCGACGGTGTAGTGCGCGTTAAGGAACAGCGCAGGCACGCGCGGCGCATCCGCGGCACGGAGAAGGGCGAGACCCCCGGCCTGGTTGCATCGACGGTCAACGGCCTGGACGAACACTTGGTCGTTGTCACGGGAACTTGTGGCCACGAACCGGCCCGGCGTGTCGATGGCAGCGACGAGCACCTCGTTCAGCGTGCCCACGAACTGCTCAACGCATGTCCGAAGGATCTGTGCCGTCATCGCTTGAGCAGCACGTCCCTGTAGATGAGCCAGTCATCTCGACACGCGGCGTCGGTCAGCAGGTCCGCCTCGCCTTCGGCCATGAACTCCTCGAAGGTCAGGCCCGCCCGCCGAGCCGTCTCCGTGCAGATCTCGACGATTTCATCTCTGGAAATCACTCTCATCGTCGTGTCGCCTCCTCCAGGCTCGATCGACTACTCCTGTCCCGGGGCTCGCCGGTGGACGTGCCGCCGGCACCCAACACGCGACGCGGTCACTCGCTCGAGACCGTACAAGCCGAGCCGCTCGACCGAATCGCCGCCCAAGTCGACCTGCATGCCGACCGGCGCACATCACGGGGAACCCTCGACAGCACCCCAAGCCCGGCGGTCAACCTAGCGGCGCCCGTGCCCACCGCCACCCGTTCTGCGCCCGCCCGCTCGCTGCGTTCGGGGACGCCGGAATCCCGACCGCGCCTCGCCTACACGCGAGGGGCCGTGACGCTGTAGCCCAGCGTCTCGAGCGCGCCGACTGCCTCCTCAGGGAACTGCCGGGCCGTCGCTCGGGCCTGCCGCCGTTCCCACGCCTCGAGCGACTGGGTCAGCCTCGGCTTCCAGCCCTCCTTCCAGTCGTTGAAGAGGCTCTCCCGATCCAGGAACAGCAGGAACTCCTCCAGCGTCGGCCGGAACCGGCGCCCGCCGACGGGGAAGTGCAGCGCGTGCAGATCGGGAGCGGGCCGACCGGCCGAGCCGTACATCCACGCCAACTCCGGCGAGTTCGCATGGAGATGCACGTGCGCCGCAGCCCGACCTCTCGCCGATTGACGCCGGTCGTATTCGACCCGCACCAGCGGGCGGGGGCGTTTCCGCCCGCCGGTCACATCGGCCCAGAGCCCGACCGTCGACGACGACACCCGCAAGTCATCGCGTCTGGCGTCGACCTCGACGATGTACCGGGCCCTGAGAAAGAGCGCAGGACCATCGGGGTCGTCGTGCGAACGAACCAGAGCGACGCCCGCCGACCGAGCATCGGGGCCGTCCCGCACTTGGACGACCGCCTCGGCGCCGTCACTCGAGAGCCTTGCGTCGAACCTTGCCGTTGTCGAGACGCTGCTCTCGAGCAGATGGTTCAGCGTGCCAACGAACCTCTCGACCGATGCCGGGAACTCCTGGCCACTCACTGCTTGCGCAGGAAGTTCCGGTAGGCAAGCCAATCCTCCCGACACTCGGCGTCGGTCAGGAGGCCCGCCTCGCCTTCCGCCATGAACTCCTCGAAGGTGAGACCGGCACGTCGCGCCGTCTCCGTGACGATCTCGACGACCTCTTCTCGCGTGATGATCCTCATCGTGGTGGTGCCTCCTGCAGGCTCGATCCGACTACTGCTGTCCCCGGGGCCGGCCAGCAGACTTTGCCGCCGGTACCCAACACACGGCGCGGTCACACGCTCGACACCGTACAAGCCCAAGCCGCTCCGCCGAATCGCCGCCCACGTCAACCTGCGTGCCGACCGGCGCACATCACGGGGAACCCTCAACAGCGCCCCAAGCCCGGCGGTCAACCTAGCGGCGCCCGTGCCCACCGCCACCCCGCTGGCGTCGGTACCGGATGATCTGATTGCCGAGTACGGCGCATGCGCCGTACTCATGGTTGACCGCGTGGTCATTCAGGCCTTCGACGACCACGCGTCTGCTGTCCAGGCGGGGAAGGAACGCTTCGGATCGGGGAACTTCTCCGCTCACACGCTTCCTGTCCCTGTCGTGTATTCGGGCGTACTCACCGCCGGCGCAGCGCCCTCTGAGCGTGGTTAGCGCCAAACGGTCCAACACCCCGAGAGATCCCCGGCCGCAATCGCCCGCGAAGGTTGGACCCGACCCCACCGGCGCGAATCTCACCGGCACCTGCCATGCGCGGACAACGTCTCCGGTGATCACCTAGCCAGCGACCGGCCTACTCGCAGCGGGTGAGAGCGACTTGACCAGGCTGCGTGTGAGATTCTGCAGGGCCGGGAGATGGCCCGCTTCCATCATGTCTTTGACCAGAGGGATCCCGCCCGCGGCGTAGCCCTCGGCGATGTCCAAGACTTGCCGCGGATTCCGCACCACGAACGGGTCTCCGCTGTGGGCTATCGCTAGCAAGAAAAGGAACTCAATTGCAGCTAGGTCGCGTTGGAGGACGACGCCGGTGATGAACTCGTGGCGCTCAGCAGAGTCCACGGTCATGAAATGATCTTGTGACGCACCTATGGCTGCAGCAAGCAGCCAGAAGTCGACGTAGCGCTTGAACGGCGCCTCTTCGATGTCCTTGGCTCCTCCATCTGCCGAGCCAAAGGTGGTGCTGTAGAGCCTCAGGTTCTCGTGGTAGGCCGTGGGAACGTGGATGGCTTGGTTCGCGAACGGATTGAAGTCTCGGGAGATCGCCACGCTCAGACCGTCGCCTTTCGCTCACAGACCCGGCAGGACGAGTAGTAGTCGCAGTCACAGAGCAACGTCTCGAGTCGCCCGGTCGCCGGATCGTTCACCAACTGCTTCGGGAAATGGTCGGTGAAGGTCATCGTGTAGGTGCGTCCGGCGTACCGATCGAGAATGTCCTCCACGCCTTGAATCTCGCTTCCGGTGAGGAACATGACAAGTTGCGTTGAATTCTCCGCTGCGTATTCGAGCAGCGATCTTCGGACGAGGGCGCTGGTCATTCCAAGTGGCGTGTCTACGACATTCGGAGCGCTCACGCCGCTCACGCGGACGAGCCCAAGGATGAACGCCAGCGTCAGTGCTCTGCGTTGCGCCCCGCTGAGGTCCTTGTCAGGGTCTAGCCGCTGGTCGTCGGAGCCGAACACGACGATGTCATGCTGGCGCGTTAGCTCCGCTCGCTTGATGAGACCGCCGGTCTCGGGATCGGTCACGATCATTTTGAGGAAGATCTCGCTCATCGCGGAACTCACCTCATCGACAGTCTCACTCTCCAAGGTCTCGACGGTGCCCCGAAGCACGGTCAGTAGGTCGTTGGCGGCAATCTCTTCGGCAAGCCGTCGCCGATACTTCTCCTCCTTCTTCAGGGCCGCTTGTCGTTCTTTGACTACTTCCGCTTGATCGCGCCTTGTCGTTCGGATCTGCTCGGACACGTGCGCCGCTTCGCTTGTGAGGCGCTTCGCCTCGGCTTCCTCCTCGGTCAACATCCGTTCCAGTTCGCTGATGTCCTGTTCGGGGATGTCGCGGATCCTGGTTCGCAGCTCGGTGATCTCCTTCTCAAGCCGCTGTTGGGCCTGGCTGCACCGCACGATGTCGGTGAGCGAGTCACCAGCCTGCGCAACCCACGAGTCAGATTCCTCATCGCCGCCATTGGTGTCGCGTAGCCTCGCAGCGGTACTGAGGTGTAGCAGGATCTCATGGCTTTCCTCAAGCTGGTCGATCTCGGCGAGGAGGTCGCAGAGTGCGGCGTGTCCGTCCGTTCCTTCCGACACGTCTCGCCCGCAAATGCACGTCGTGCGACGGAGTCGATCTCGTACGACCTCGGGCAAAGTGTCCGGGATGACCCCGTCAGTCTCGAGCTGAGCGAGAAGATCTGCGGCTTGGCGGATCTGACTTGCCGCGACTCGTGCGAGTACGTCGGAGCTGTTGATGAGTCCTCGCTGTCGTTGCACTAGGTCAGCGTGGTATTTCCGCTCGTCGTCCAGCTCCCTCCTGCGATCCGAGAGGTTGGACTCAAGCTGTCGACGATCCGCGCTACCAGCGGCCAGCGCAGCACGGAGTGCCTCGTCCGCCTTGCGCTTACGCGTGTCGGTAGCCCGGCGGTCGTCGTCGATCTGCTTCTTGTCTTCTTCCAGTTTCTGCAGGCAGTCGGTCAGATCGGCCTCTCGTGTTGCGAGATGTTCCACATTGGTACCGGCCGCTTCTTTCCGGACGGCAGAGACTGCCCTTCTCCTCGCGACATCCACGTGGCGCTCAGCCTCTTCGAGGACGTCGAGCCCAAGCAGCTGACGCACTGCCCGTTCCACTCGGTCGCGCTTTGCTGAGCGTTCGTCAGTCGCCTCGATGAAGGCGAGCGCACGGTCCCCGTCAATGAAGAACACGTCCTTGAGGCTCTTGGGCAAGACCCGGTTGGCTATGAACGCGTTCGGGTTGAGCACAGGTTCATCGCCTGTTGGCTTCTGCTCGAAGAGCATCAGATCTGACCCGTCTACATCGAAGGCACCAGCGTTCGTCGGCCGCTCCTTCGTGGTGCGGACCAGGTCATACGTCCTTTCCATGCCGGTCTCGTCATCGATGGTTGCGAACCTGATCTCCACCTCGATGGCGCAGACCCTACCGTCACCCTCGACGTCCCAGTCGAGGGGATGAAGCCGGTACGCGGATCTTCTGCCAGGTAGGGCCTCGTCACCAAAGAGACCCCAGGTGAGAGCCGTAAGGAGGGTCGTCTTCCCGGTGCCATTCTCGGCGCGTATCACGGTCAGAGGGCTCTCGGTCTCGCGAGCAAACGAGATCTCGACGTCTCGGAGCTGCCGAAAATTACGCACTTTGGCCTGGTTGAGCTTGATCATTAGGACGGCTCCCAGCCAGCCCTGAGAAGGACCGTCGCTAGCGCCTGTGCCTTGTCGTTGATCTTCTTCTGGATCTGGGTCCTCGCTTCGAGGTGCTCCTTCTCGAGGATAACGATCTGGGCCAACGTCTCGAGGACGTCCCCCCGGTAACCACGCACGCGGGCCGTTTCGTCGATCCGGTCGACCTGTTCGCGCAGGACCGCGAGGAGTTTCTGCTGGCTCACCGTCATTCCGCGTACCTCCTCCTAGCCTCGGCGATCATACGATGTACTCCAGTCGGACATCCTGGAGTATGTCTCGAGGCCCTCCTGGGGCGGCGCGGTTCTGCGCGAGGTTCGTGAATTCGTCGCATCTAGCGAGTTCACCTCGGATCAGTCGCTTGACGTCGTCGTCTCTGGGTTCGCCTGGCGGCGGGAGGACCAGGAAGTCATGAATCTTGGCGAACTGCTTCCCGATGGTTGAGCACGTGCGCAGCACCCGTCCCCGTCGTTGAACCCATTGGCGTTCAACGGTCGTACTAGCCAGGATGATCGCCGTCGAGATCTCAGGGACGTCGAGACCTTCGTCAAGAACGCGCTTTGCCGTGAGCACTTTGAGGGATCCCCCTCGAAACGCTTCGAGCACCGAGTCAACCAGTCTTGCGTTGCCCGTCTCGTGGGCGGTGATCTGGTGGAATCTGAGGCCTAGTGATCGAACGATCTCGTTCACTGATTCGAGTTGGCCGGGGTCTTTGTCGGTGGCGTACACGAGCGTGTGTCGCACCTCGTCCGGCGAACTCGGCGCGAGCAGCGCCTTGAGCAATTCGAGCTTTCCCTCCGCTGCCTCAAGGACGAGGCGGCGCCTGTTGCGGAGTAGTTGCAGTCGCTCCTCTTCCTCCGCGCTGGGGTCTCGACCGGCGGCGAGCGAGAGCCTGCGGATCTTGTCGCTCAGCCTCCGGTACCCCTCGAGCTCGTGGGGGCTGAGACCGACCGAGTGGAGGTGGTAGTCGTACGGCACGAGGCAGACGCCGATGGCGTCGGCGAGACTGAACTCGAACACAACGTCGCCAAAGTATTCTGCCAGGCGAGCTGTGCCATCTGGGTCATATTGACGTTCCGGAGTTGCCGAAAGTCCGAGTCGATAGTCGATATCGCGAGGCGGTGAGGCCAGGAACGACCCGCCGCCGAGGTTGTGGACCTCATCGGCGATCAGCATCAATGGCCCCTGGTAGCTGTCGAGTAGTTCGCGGAACGCGGTGTCGTGGAGGAAGTCATTCGTGACGATGAGCGCCTCCACGCCTCCGGTGTCGAACTCGATGCGTTGGAGCCGTTCGTCGATCTCACGGAGTCGGCGCTGGCGTCCATGAGTTCCTGTGATGTACGGAGCGATACCAAAGTCACGCCACTCCTCTGCCCACTGTGCGATGAGCGGGCGTGTTGGAGCCGCGACAACAACGACGAGGCGCCTGAGCTCACGCCAGAGGCGCCAGGCGCAGAGCAGGGCTGTGATCGTCTTCCCCGAGCCGGTGGCCATCGCGAGGATTCCGTGTCGACCAGCTCCTTCCCATCTGAGCACCGCGTTTCCTTGGTGCGAGTAACGGCCAGCCTCCCAGACAAGATCGCGTGGTGGCGCGAAACGGTCCCGGTGTGTGCTGGCTTCGACGGCAGAGCCAAGCTCACTCCGATGAAGCTTGCCCTCAAGCTCGAGCGCCTTGCGGTAGTCCGCTTCGGTCGGTGGCTGACTTGTGTCGTAGGACTCGATTAGACCTTCTCGCAGCGCCACCGGGAGATCCACTGCGATCGCATGAGGCTTGGAGTTCGACCAGTACGCCTCGAACTCGTCGACCGCTTCTCGGCTCGCCGTCTCGCTGTCCCCACCACGCCAACTGCGGTGCAGGTTGAGTCGCTCCACGTTGCCGAGGAGGGCTTGGCCGGTGAAGTTCGCAGACCCGGACAAGACGGCGAGGTCTTGGCCGGCTCGGAAAATCCACTCCTTTAGGTGGAACTTCGCATCTTCCACCAAGACGACCTTCATGAGTAGGCGCCGCGTGGCGAGCAGGTAGGCGAAGCACTGCTTGGTGTGCTGAGCCAGGGCGCTCGCCAGGGCCGTTTCGTCCGTGAAGGCCGACGCGATCGCACCGGTGAGGAGTTCCGTTGGGCTCCTAGTGCCGAGCCGAATCCCTTCCTGATCTGAGTCCGACAGCACCGGACTAACGAGTAGACGGAGCGATCGATTAGAGCGCAAGATGTAGGCCGCCAGACCGTGAGATAGCTCGCGGAGGGCCGCACCGCCGAAGTAGCCGACCATGCAGTCGAACCTGTCTGCGACCTGTAGCGCGGGAATGATGACGTCCTCGACGACCTCGTCATCTGGACGTCGCCAGGTCGGTTTTCGGTCGTCGAGCAGCCTGAGTCGCGATGCCGCAGCCCACGCCGTCATGTCAGAGGGCACACACCGTGCACGGCAGGGTGTCGTCGTCCTCCTCAAGAGCCTCGCTGAGGGCTTCGAGGAGGGGGACGTTGGCTCTGGTCTTGTTGGCCCGGGCCGTGGCTGCTTCGTGCCGCTGGAGGATTTCGTCGCGGCGGGATCGGAGCTGGGGGAGTGTTTCACCACCTGACCAGGTGTATTGACGGCCGCGCATGGCGCGATCGCCGAAGTCGGCGTCGCCGTCGACGCCAGCATCTTTGAGGACCTTCTGCTCGATGGCGACAGCGCGCTCAAATAGGTCGGGATGACGGTCAGAGAGGCCGATCCATTCCGCTTTGCGTTGGTAGAAGCAGAAGTAACAGCCGGACCGCGTGCGCCACTCGTAGTAGTCGGGCAGACCGATTCCAGCGTCGCCGAGGATCCCAAGCACATCGTCGTGGTTGATGCCGTCCTCGACGAACGGGAATCGCGTCTCGATATTGGGCTTCGTGGAGATGTAGCCCTTGCGGTTCGCCTCGTCGGCTCGGATTGCGACGTAGGAGATCGCCGGCGCGTCGCCGATCCACTCCTCGATCGGCTTGATCTTCATATTCTTGGTACACCACCGCATCTGGGGTGATGGCAGTGCTCCGCGGAAGACCTCGAACCAATGGTCGAACCCACGGCGCGCGTTCAGTCGCACGATGGGCTTTCCGAGAATCACTTCTAGGCGGGTCAAATACTCGTACGTCTCAGGAAGCTCCGCGCCCGTGTCGCAGAAGAAGTACTCCATGTCTGGAACCTTGCCGCGCAGATAGACGGCCAAGGCGCTGGAGTCTTTGCCGCCGGAGATGCCACAGATGTGACGAACTCCCTCAACCATGGGACGCTCCACGCACGCTCGCGTCGGTGACCCACTCCTCGGGGACCATGTCGCGGGCTGGCCGCACACGGTCTCCGAGGATCGCGAGAAGAGCGTTCTGAGCTCGCCGAAGCGAGAACGCGTGTTGGCCGAGATTCTCTAGAAGCTCGGCCAACGCGTTCTCCACTAGTCGCCGCTCGTCATCGTCGACTGCTACGAGAAGGGCGTATTCGTCTCCATCCGGCCAGGTGAACGCGACACGGCTTGAGGCGAAACCCCGGCGGCGAAGAGATCGCTGTTCCGTATGGAGAGCCACGAGACGTTGGAACGCTGCGATGTCCTGGACGAGTTCAGCCTTGCTCCGCTGGAGATCCTGATCGGTCCACTCGGTGGGCGCCTTCTTCGCGACGACCGTGGCGATGGTCTCGACCCATTCGGTGTCGCTACTCCCATTGTCCGCGAGTGCGAGGACGAACGCTCGCACCCCGGGATCCAGGACTTCGCCATCCAGGCCAGCCGCGTGGCCCATGACGGCTAGGCGGCTCCGCTCGGCGCTGGTCTCGAGCAGCAGCGTCAGGAGATTCTCAAGAAGTCGCGGGTAGCAGGCGTCTAGGTCGTCCAGAACGCTGCTCAGGCTGTCGGCGTACGCCACCGCTAGGGGATAGCTCGTCGCCTCCGCGGACACAGCCGAGAACCCGAGAGCCTTAGGAAGGCTCGCAAACAGCAGCGCGTCTGGCTCGACAGCTGTCGTCAACGCCTCTCTCGCTCTTAGAACTCGCGGAGGGAGGTTGCTCGTACAGAGCGTGTAGTTGTCCAAGCGCGTCAGTCGAGAGACGAGCTGACCGACGACAGCCAGCACGTTGGCGACGCGGTGCTTGCGGAATCGTGGCCGGATCTCAAGCCGCTCTGCCAGCGCCGCAACCACCTCCCGCCGGGCACCGGTCGTGTTGGCAAAGTGCTTGATCTGGAAGTGGGAAGGATTGCGCACCATCCGCTCGGAGGCATCAGCGGTGAGCACGGGCATGAAGGTGCCGTGCTCGTAGATCGCAACCTCATCGGCGAAGGCGAGCAGTCCTGCGGTGACGAAGACGGGGATGACGCCGGCCTTCATGCCGATCGGCGGCGACAGCAAGGCCGCGTAGATGTCGCTGAGGTCGATGCGTCGGGACTTGGCTCGCTGGAACTCATCCGTGAGGACTTGCCAAGCCGGCTTCAGCGACTCGTCCGTAGGCGACCGGAAAGTCATCACTTCATTTCGCGAATCGCGACCGTGCAGGCCGGTGTGCTTAAGGACCGCTTGGTACATGGCCATCTGCGGCCCGTAGCCCTCCAAGCCGAGATCGCTCTCCGTGCCCTGCTCAATCATGGCCTCGAGGAGTATCCGACGGGCTTTGGCACCTTGCGAGGTGAGTTCGGAGCGGTTGATCATCTCGTTCCGCACCATCGGCGTCAAGGGATAGGCACGCTCCGCAGCAGCTGACAGCGCGCTGCTCCCACGACCGGCTTGGAGGGTTCGGAGCCGACCAGCATCGAACATGAGCCAGCGGCACCCGTCCGAGTTGAAGGTCGTCGCACGGGCATCTTCGAACGCCACCCTGGACTGAGCCAGCCGCTCGCCCAACTCTCGGCGCGCGACCCAGTCAGGAATCACTGACGCATCCTCGAGCGCAGCCGTCACGGCGGCAACTTCACGAGCGGCAGCATCCAGAACGCTGACGTCCTCGGGGACCGCCACCACGATGGGCTTCGATGCAAGTGCCGAGCCAACCACATCAGGGACCGCCTGGTCCTTGCCGACGCAGAGCAGGACAAGACCATCATGCGGGGAGAAGGCCTCCACGGGCTCAATGCGGTCGCCGCCGTCGGAATAGCGCCTCTGGAATATCCGGAGGACGTTGTGCTTCGCGCTATGCCGGGCAGCGATCACCGGGCCTGGCGCATCGATCGCTCTGAGAATCTCGACGAGCGACTGCCGCTGGATCCGCTGCCGAGTCGATTCGAGCAGCAGACGGATGTCGACGTCGGTCCCCTGCCAAATCCGATACTCGTCGGCGAAGTCCCGGTAGGTGACGATGCCTGCGCTCTCCAGATCGGTGAGAGGCTCGTCGAGTTGATCGTGGGTCAGGGCCAGCACCTGGCGCGACGCTCTGACGGCGCCCGTCGTCGACACGAGGTTGAGCAGCGCGATGGACTTGGCAAGGCGCTGTTGTGCATCCGTCAGACCATGGGAATCGCGCAATCGGGTTGCGATCTCAGTCCATCGACTCGACTGATGAGCAGACGCCACGCTGAACGCACCAGCAGCAACGAAGTAGTCGTAGACCGCGTCGAGGCCCATTGACGGCAATGGTTCGCAGGTAGGCAACAGCGTCGTGTCAAGAAAGGACGAGACGCTCGCTGGGTTTGGGTCAGTCAGAAACGAGAAGAGCGTGCGCTCGTGCTGACCGTACCGGCTGCACAACTCGGGAAGCACAAGGGCGACCAAGGGGTGGAGCGGATAGCAGGAGGCCACAACGCGCTGGTCGGCGATGTCGTGAATCCCGAGTAGTCGCATCTTTGTGGCGATCAACCCGGCCCAGTGGTCGATGCGAGCCCGGAGATCATCGTCAGCCACGCTGAACGCCGTGCCGATGAGGGCACGGGTTTGACTTGCCGACTCGACGAACGCAATGTCCTCGAAGCGGCCCTGCACCTTGGCCCACTCTCGGCGCTGAGGAGCGTCAACACCCTCGAAGTAGTCCTCGAACGACAGGTGCTGGAGCGTAAGCACGAAGATCGGCAGACCGGAGCCCTGTCCCGCCTCCGCAAGTCGCTGCAGCAGATAAGGGTCGGAGTCGTCGTTGTCCCGGATGGCCTCGAGGTTCTTGCCGAACTCATCGACGATTAGAAGGAGCGGCGCATCCTGCGCCAAGCAACAGGCGATCTCCACAAGGGATGACGGCGATGGCCCGGTGCGGCGCGGGTCGTCCGTCTGTGCGTCCTCGAGCGCGCCTCGCAGCAAGCGAGCTGCTGCGAACCGTCCCGGGCTTGGGATGCGACCGTAGCTGCGCAGCACAGCTCCATGAAGCGCCCGCAGCATGGTGCGGCTAACCGTCTCGCGCTCAGCGGTAACGAGCGCGCGGTGGAATCCGCGCTCCTGTGTTCCGTGACGGCTGTGCGCGTCCCGCAACAGATCGGCGGTATCCGGCGAGGCGTCAGCGATGAGCTGTAGGGCGACCTGGTGGGTCTGTGAGGCACCGCTGAGCGCGGCATCAAGCAAGAGAGCCAGCGACGACTTGCCCGATCCGTACGGACCGGTCAGCGACCAGGCACCGCCGGCGCGTCCTCCGGCTGCAGCCGTGACAATGCGCTCGACCACGTCGAGAACCCGCGCCGTGACGATGTAGCCATCCAAGGGCTCGATACGAGCGAGGTCGCGTTCAAGATTCGCCGACCGGGCAAACCGGGCTCCTACAGCTATGGCGTCTGCGAGGGTTCTCATCAGCATTGACCGGACAGCGCACGCGCACGACTCATCGGCTCAGCGAGAGTCGCCCGCACCCAGAGATTGTCCCGGACATCCTTAGAGACCGCCTCGTCACCTTCGGGACCGGCACAAATGCGCGGGGCCGCCGAGCCGTAGTAGTCATCGAGGATCGCAGTAGCAGTTATGGCGGGATCTTCTGACCAGACCAGTTGCGACGCACCGGTCGGAGTCATGATGTCGGCACCATCGGTGCGCGCCAGTGCATCCGTGAGTACCGCGAGCAACTCGGCTTCCGAGAGCTTGAAGGCCCGCCCCGGCGAACCAGCTTCGTGCGCCAACCGACTGAGAGTGACTGTGCTACCGCCGGCAACTGTGCGCGCTACATAGTCCAAGGCGGCGTGCGCGACGATCTCCGAGGGCAGGGTGGGCTTGGGCCCGAGCGTGAACCGGTAGCGTCCGGTCGCAGGCGACCGGCGGAGCAGACTCAGTTCGCGGAGGGGACAGTCCACGAGATCGTCGAAACCGACTCGGCCTGATTGTTCTGCCGGCGCATACGTGCGAAGAAACGCCCCAAGATCCTTCTTCACCGACGACGGGTGGGGACTCCTCCATTCGGCTACAGCTTCGAGGTGGATTGCGATTGCGGCTTCGAGGTCCGCCTCGTCGAACTCCACAGCATCGAACTCGTTGAAGATCGACCACCACACTGGCAAACACGAGCACGGCGCGAGCAGGAGCCAGTGGAGTAACCAAAGCGTGCCAGGGTCCTCCATGTAGGGATCCCATCCTTGCTCACCGAAGAGGGCGTGGCCTCTCCAAGTCGGTATGTACCCCGGCGCTCGGCGGTTGGGGGATTCTGGGTCGTTCGTGATCAGTTTCGCCGCGAGGCCCCAGAACCGAATTGCTCGAACCATGTTCTTGCCCACACCGATGACGACTGGCGCGTCGTCGCGGCCGAAGACGTCAGAGTTACGGGCGGTCTCGGTGTACGCCTTGCGGAACCAGCCGTAGCGGGGGTGGAACGTCTCGTGACGCGCGAACCAGGGCAAGGCCGCGTCGGCCAATCTCATCTAGCCATCCTCCTGCGTCACAGCCAGAACGTATTCGACGGCTGTGACAACCCTCGCCGCCGCGGCATCGATTTCCTGTGCGGTGGTGAAGCGCCCGAGGCTGAATCTGACCGACTCGAAGGCGGCCTCGCGGGACAGGCCCATCGCTAGGAGAACCGCTGACGGCTCGATCGCGCCGGAGCTACAGGCACTGCCCATCGATGCTGCCACGGGGTGCATGTTCGCGAGGACTGCCTCCGCGTCAGCGCCGGCGAATCGGAGGTTGGCCGTGTTCGGAAGCCGCTTGGTGACGTCCCCGTTGTCGTGAACGCCCGGGAGCCGCGCCTTGAGCGCAGCGATGAACTTGTCTCGGAGGTCGGCTACTCGGCGCGACTCTGACTCTCGTTCCGCAGCACCGATCCGGGCAGCGGCACCAAGGCCAACGATGCCTGCAACGTTCAGGGAACCCGATCTCAGTCCGCGCTCGTGCCCGCCGCCATGGATGATCGGTTGGAGATGGCGCAGGCTTGCGCGGGTGCCGATCATCGCCCCGACGCCGCCCGGGCCACAGATCTTGTGGCCGCTCAGCGACACGAAGTCCGCACCGACGCTCTCCACGTCGAACGGGAGCCGGCCCACCAGCTGCGTCGCGTCGCAGTGGAACAGTGCGCCAACAGCGTGAACCCGCTCCGCAATCTCGCCGACAGGGTTCAGGACACCGGTCTCGCTATTGGCCGCCATCACCGAGACCAAGAGAACCTCCGGACTGATCAGGGCCTCGACGACATCCGGATCGACGAAGCCGCCAGCCGACACTGGGATGAGGTCGAGCTTCGCCAGCCCCTGCTCGCTCAGCCACCCTGCCGCTTCGGAAACCGAAGCGTGCTCCACCGCCGACACGAGGATCCGGGATCGATCAGTGTCAGCGCCTTCGATGACCCCTCGCAAGGTGAGGTTGTTCGCCTCCGTCGCCCCTGCCGTGAACACAACGTCCGACGGACGACCGCCCACGAGCCCGGCGACCTCCTCGCGAGCCAAAGAGACCGCCGCCGCCTGACGACGGCCGAACTGGTGGGCCGCCGAGGCGTTGCCGACCCCCTCGGCGAGGATCGGCAGCATGACCTCAGCGACTCGGGGATCCAGCGGTGCCGATCCGTTGTAGTCGAGGTATACGTCCCTCACGATGTCACCGACGTCAACCGTGCCACGTCACTTAGTGCACGCACCTCGCTGTCTCTGTCCAGCGGCCATCGACCGACAGCCTTCAAGAACCTCCAAGCCGCAGACTAGAGCACGGGCACCTGCCGTCAGCGCGTTCGGCGTTCGCCCGCCTGCTCAAGATCGGCGGGCCCGAACCGCTGGACCCAGACCTCAGTAGCCGGACGCGGGTGTAACGTGCACCGATCCGAGGAGCGCCCCAGACGTGAACCCGTTCGTAGGTCTCGGAAGTGATCGTCGGCACGGTCAAGCCAAGGTGCTCAGCCTCGATGGCGGCTATTGCGCGCCTCTGCAGGTGCACAGCCGCCGCTCGCCGTCGCGGCCGGTTCGAGGGGGCCGCGCGGGCCTAGGAGGCCTTACGGTCCATTGGTGGACTCTTCAGCATTCGGGAGCAAGCACGATCGCCCGGACCGCATTGGCAGCGTGAACCATTGGACAACAAGGCAGATTGGACACAACAACCGTCCCAGCACGGATGCGGCTGCAGGTGTCAGCCGAACGTCTCTGCTCACTCTGGGCACGGCGCTGTCGGCCGCCGCCGCGGATTGCCGACGCTATGCGAGCCTCGATCTCAAGGACATGCTGTTCCGCTGACTCGATGCGGTGCTCCCTTCGCCTCAACACCACTTCGTCCGTCGCCGCGGACAATCTCTCCACGTGATCGTGGCAATCGAGTACAGCGCCCGGCATGCTGGTATTGGAGTCGGTCCGCACTTCCAGCAGCACTGATCACCAATACTCGACCGGCACATCGACCCACGCAGTTTGCCTAACTGCAACATCGGCAGGAGCCGTGAAGGGAGCTACATCGTGCAGCGCCAAACCAGCGAGTGGACCGTCAGGATGTTGGCAGATCTACGAGGACGCATCAACACCGAAGCAGAATATCAGCGGGGACAAGTATGGTCCACTCCGCAACAACAACTCCTCATTGACTCGATCTTACGAGGATTTGACCTTCCCAAGATCTTTCTCCGCAAGCTTCCAGATGGTACCGAAAAGCTCTTCGATGTCGTGGACGGAGTACAACGGCTGACATCGATATGGCGATTCCTCGCGGACGAATACCGTCTGCCGCGAACTTATTCATACCCTGATCTCGAGTCGGTGGGCGGCAAACGATGGTCAGAACTTTCCCAAGACGCGCGAGATCGCCTCGAGTTCGCGAAGATTACCGTTACTGAACTCGATACCGTTCAAGATGATGACATCCGCGAGCTATTTCAGCGCCTACAACAAGGTGAACCGCTTAATGCCGCGGAGCGTCGTAATGCCATAGCTGGACCGGTCCGAGACTTCGTCGCCAATGAACTCTCATCGCATTCATTCTGGGAGAATACCGGACTCAAGAACAAGCGATTCTCTTGGGATGAAATGTCGGCAGTAGTGCTAGCCCTTGTCCGAGCTGGAGGTCCGATCGGCCTGAAAGGCGCAGATCTTATTGTCCTATACGAAGACACTACATTTGATCCACAGGGGTCTGATGCAGAACTTGCTATTAGCTATCTGGATCGTCTTTCGGCTGTAGCAAGCCTGGAGGTTGGAGCAATTCGGACCCGCTGGAGTGTCGTAGACCTGCTGCTATCACTGATGCACCTAGACGAGGAAGATATACGTCCTCTCCCTCAAGAGGTCGTAAGATTCTTCCTCGACTTCGAACGGGAGCGCAAAGAGGGTGCAGCCGAGCTCTCGGATCTCCGAACCACTGTGATCGGCCTAGCTGCCGATGAGATCGCCCAAGAAGAACTTGATCTTCCATCAATCAAGCCTGACATGCTCACCTATCTTAACTCGTTCGCTAGGGAGGGTGCTACTGCGGCAAACGTTGAGACACGCGCCAAGGTAATGACGAACCGTCTACGTAATCGCCTTCAGGACGAATCCTGATGAACGAGAGACACCTATGGATTAACATAATCTTCGGAAAGGTATCGTTGTCTGTCGCGACGGTCGCTCTCGCACTCGTTAGTACCCTCACCGGCAACAATAGAATATCAATCTCGATTATCGGAGTCTGTGCGATCTTTATTATTGCCCACGCGATTGTAACCGCTGCTCACGATAGGAGTCTCGTCAGGAGGCTTGGACGCAAGTACGAACTGGTTCAGCGAAGAGGAATAAAGATAGTATCCGATCTCGGACAGCTTGCTGCCAACAACTACGAACTTTGGATGGTTGACCTATACCTGTCCAGTTCGAAGTGGTCACCGAGCAAGAGCTGGCCGCTTGTTGTACGGAATACGACACTGTTGAGACAACTTACTGTATCACTTATTGACGCGCGACATCAACCGACGCGAATCGGATCAAGTTCTAATCCAGTTTGGGTGTCGTTTTCGAACGGTAAACCACTTATCTGGTATAATAAGAACATCCACAGATCGGATCATGACAATGCTTGGGATTCATTTGACGATGTAACTAATGCTGAACTTGCAAAGCGCTACGGAGTCCTAAGTGTCCACCCCCTTGTTGATCACCTAGACAGGAATTGTATCGGCATCTTGTCAATTCACGTAAAGCCTGAGCCTGATGTTGTGCTCAAGGCTATGGGAGTGCTGATCTCAGACCAAGGTCTCCTTCGGCTCAAGGATGCTTGCGTCGAACTGAACGAACTCCTACGACGCTGAACTCGGGCGAGCGCGCGAATAGGACAAGCTTCGCCAACTCGCCAGTGCGGCTGCAACACTCTTTCATTCCACCCGAGAATGCTAATCCTCAGAACGTAATGCCTGCCCAATACACGCCTGCGCTCTGCCAGGTCTCCCGGTACTCGCTGAGGGCGATTGCATCGAAGGGCTTGGAATGCCCGTCGGTCCACAGCGAATCGAACCCCGTCACGAGTTGCTCCACCCGGTCGACGCCCAGGTTCCATTCCACTCCCCCGTCGATGCCGGAGGCGCTGAGATTCGAACTCCCCACGTAGCCGGCGGCGGCCTCGCCGGCGCTGGACCAGAAGATGTACGCCTTCGGGTGGAACGCAACCGACCCGCCGCTGAACAGGCGCACCTCCAGTCGCCGGTCGCCGCCCTCGGCCAGGTCCGCCAGCTGCGTCAGGGCGTCGGGGTCGGTGATCGCCAGGTAGTCCGTCGTGAGAATGCGGACGCGGGCACCCCGGTCCAGCACGTCCTCCAAGGGCCCGAGGATGCGGGCCAGCCCGCTCTTCATGACGAAGGAGACCGCCATGTCGATGCGGTCGAGATCCGGGTCCCGGAGCCGATCGATCAGATGCGGCAACAACCGACCCTCAGCCGAACCGTCCAGCAACACCGGCGTGGCGCCACCCCGACCCGCCACGCCGGCCGGAACCGGACCTACAGCAGGCGGGCCCGAGTACCCCGCCGACGGTTCAGCCGCCATCACGTCGCTGGACTCTACGCTTCCCGGAGCACCTCTTCTCGTTGAATCGCCCGCCTGTGCAGGAGGTTCACGAGGAGAGAGGTCGCGACATCACACCACTCGCCGGGCCCGGCCACCGACAGCCACATCATGACTGTCACACCCCCTTCGTAGGTTCTCAGGCAACCGCGTCGGCCCGCAAGCCACGTAGGAGCGCCATGCCCGCAGCCAGCTGCCCCGTCCCTCGCCAAGTCAGTGGCCCCATCTACGGAGTCAGGGGCCCCGTCCACGGCCCCGAACACGTCACCTGGGATGAGGTCGCTCCCAGCACCCTCGCCTATCGCTGCACCGTCGAGACCGATGACGGCACGAGGTGTGGACCCATCACCCTCCCCCCGCCTCTAGGCCTACCTTGGAGCGTCCGCTTCTACTGCATGCTCCCCGAGCGAGCCACCCTCGAGCGCATCATGTGCACCCTCGTCATCGGGTTCTGGATCGGCGCGCTCATCTGGGTCAGATTCGTTCTCTGATCGACAAGTCGGCATAGCGCATCACGAGGAGGGTCAATGTCAACAGGAACATCCGTCGCAGTACTATTGCCCTTGGCACTGCTGCCCGGCGCATTCTTCCAGTGGGCATTCGAACGCAATGCCGGCCGCTACGGTATCACCCTGAAAGATCGGCTACTAAGGATCACAGGGGTATCAGCAGTCTTCCTTTCAGTATCTGCATGGCCTCTTCATCGAATCTACGCAAACTATTGGACCGAAATCAGAGCGGGGAGTCCATTGCCGACTCTTATGTATGTTGCTCCGGTTGCATACCTGCTGATTCCATCAGTTCTCGGTTGGCTCTACGGGTACAGCGTCGAGAATAACTGGAGAATGACTCGAACTCTTGCTGGAAAGAAGCGTTGTCCGACAGCATGGGACTATGCGTTCAGCACCAGTCAACGAGGATGGATACGTTGCAAATTGCAATCAGGTGAATGGGTTGGAGGAATCTACAGTTCAACTGAGTCACCAAGTCACACTTCTTATGCCACTGGGTATCCAGAACCGCACGAGTTGTACCTCTTCCCAATAGTCGAGATGGATCAGGAGAACGGATCGTTCTGTGCAACTGAGGAGGGTGAACCTCTCATCGGACTTGGGGGCTTGTTGATTCGTTGGGAAGAAATCGCTATACTGAATTTCATTGCAGATGACGACGAGGGGGCAACAAATGACGAATAGAGCCAGCGACAAGAAAGCTCGCACCGTCAGTGCGCAGGACAGACGTGGTTACTACCCGACTGAGAAGGTGTCGGGACCTCCGCCGCCTGGACCGGCGCTTAAAGCTCCGCAACCGAAGCAGCAGTCGGGCGCTCAACGCCCACAGGATTCCGAGCCGTCGCGCAAGCGTGGGGTGCGGGGGTAGTCGAGAGTCCGCGGAATCGTCCGCTTCTAGCACTACGCCGCGCAACGATCCGATCCCGCCGCGGCGACTCAGGCGATCCAGTCATCCATGACGGCATCCCACAGGCTCTCATCGGCTGAGTCGCTCCACTCCCGCCAGGTCTCCTCGTAGGGCACCGTCAGGGCAGGCGGGCTCGCGTGCCCCGCGGACGGTTCAGCCGCCATCACGCCCCCGGACTCTACGTCTATGGGAAACGGCCGTCGCCGCCGAATCGCCGGCTCCCGCCGAAAGCCTGCCCGAACCGACGCATGAGCCCGACGAAGCGGTAGGTGACTGTCACACGCTGCCAATATGATGAGGGCATAACACCCTGAGTGCTTCGCCGCTCAGGACCCGGGGCCCCTCCGAGCGAGGGGCCCCTGTCATTTCCACAGCGCCGGCCGGCTCAGCGTGCGAGATGACCCCGGCACACGAACCTCGTCGGGCATCTGGCACTGCATCAAGAGTTCAGCGCGAATCGGCTTCGCCCACGACGCGACCCTCTCCAAGTCACGCGAGACCGTTCCCATTGGGCTGAACACGCCGACGTGATGCCCGTCTCCGACAGCGAGTTCTATCGCGGGGCGAAGATCCGAGTCGTTCGACACGACGAGCGCGCAGTCACAAGCACCCCGGTAGAAGTCGCGCAGCAGATGCGACGCGATCGCGACATCGGTGAACTTCTCCTGCGGCAGCTCGACCAGAGACTTCCACGGCCGCGACTCATGGGTGGCGAAGTGGGCACGGTAGTCGTCAAGCATCCCTGCCGGGGGCGGCGGACGGAGCCGGTCCTCCCAGTTCCCCTTCGACGAGATCGCCCGCCAGTCGTCGGGAACCTTGAACCTGCCCTCCAGCACCTCGACGCCGGTCGCGCGCACCGCCCGGATGAGCACACGCTGGCGCCGCGGCGCCTCGGGATCCTCCGCAGCCTTCTCCGAGACCTGAGACGTGAAGTACTTCACCTTGCTCACGGTGCCGGCACGCGGGACCAAGCGATCAGCCAGGGCTCTGAAGTCGACCCACTTCGCATCCGAGCGACCGCGAACCGCCGAATAGAAGTTCAACCCATCGACGTACACGATCCAGTTCGCTCCGGTCGGAGCTTGCCTGCTCACCCGGCCAGCCCGCCATCGATCAGTTCCTCCACAACCCGGGATTTTGTGAGCCAGCGACGCCCGCCACAGCTTGCTCCACCCGATCGACGCCCAGGTTCCATTCCACTCCCCCGTCGATGCCGGAGGCGCTGAGATTCGAACTCCCCACGTAGCCGGCGGCGGCCTCGCCGGCGCTGGACCAGAAGATGTACGCCTTCGGGTGGAACGCAACCGACCCGCCGCTGAACAGGCGCACCTCCAGTCGCCGGTCGCCGCCCTCGGCCAGGTCCGCCAGCTGCGTCAGGGCGTCGGGGTCGGTGATCGCCAGGTAGTCCGTCGTGAGAATGCGGACGCGGGCGCCCCGGTCCAGCGCGTCCTCCAAGGGGCCGAGGATGCGGGCCAGGCCGCTCTTCATGACGAAGGAGACCGCCATGTCGATGCGGTCGAGACCTGGGTCCCGGAGCCGATCGATCAGATGCGGCAGCAACCGACCCTCAGCCGAACCGTCCAGCAACACCGGCGAGGGACCACCCCGACCCGCCACGCCAGCCGGAACCGGACCCACGGCAGGCGGGCCCGAGTGCCCCGCCGACGGTTCAGCCGCCATCACGCCCCCGGACTCTACGTCCCCCGTAACACCTCTTGTCGTTGAATCGCCCGCTTGTGCAGGAGGTTCACGAGGAGAGAGGTCGCGACATCACGCCACTCGCCGGGACCTAGCCCAAGTGGACCCTTCGATGTCACACCCCCTTCGTAGGTTCCCAGATAGTCACATCGGCCCGCACCCATGGAGGACCGCCATGCCCGCAGCCAGTCGCTCCATCTACGGAGTCAGTTGCCCCGTCCATGGACCCGTACACGTCGCTTGGGATTGGGTCACTCCCGGCACCCTCGCATATCGCTGCACCGTCGAGACCGGTGACGGCACGAGGTGTGGACCCATAGAGCTTCCTCCGCCTCCGCGCCTGCCGTGGCACACACGCATCCTGCTCAGGCTCCCCTCACGCGCCGCCGTCGAGTGGACCATGGCCACCCTCGTCATCGGATTCTGGATCGGCGCTGTGGTGTGGATTCAGTTCTTTGTCTAGCCGGCCCCAGATCAGCGGGGACCACGATCTCCGGGAAGCCGTAGTCGCGGGAGCCACTCTCCGATTTCGTCTGGGGCCTGTGCGGTTCAGGCGTCGCAGGCGACGGCGACCCCCAGGGCGGTGCAGATCTGCTGCATCCGCTCGTCGCTGAGATGACCCAGACGCTCCACCAGCAGGGCGATCGGCGTGTTGTCGAGGGCGTCCAGGTTGACGGCGGAGACCGCCGGCACGGGGTCCTGCTCGGGGTCGAGTAGGACCTCGCTGGGAATCCCCCGGATCGTCGTCGTGCACGGAGCCACGATCGCCGTCTCGAGCCTCTCCAAGGCGGCGTCGCGGGACAGGACCACGGCCGGGCGCGCACCGACATGCTCGGACTCCCACCACCACAACTCGCCTCGCCGAGGCGCAGCCGCCCTCACAGGCCTCGCTGACCCGCAGCCCGCTGCTCCGCCTTGTGGCGGAGGTTCGCATCGTGGAAGGAGGCGAGGTCCCCCCACTCGTCGGGCTCGTCGAGGGGATGGTGGTCGTACACCGTGTAGGCGGAATCGATCTCAGCCTCGCGATGGCGCGCCACGAGAGCCTCCAGGGCAACGTCCATCATGGTCGCATCGTTCGGCCATTCGCGGACACGACGAGCCTGGTCGAGAAGACCGTCGTCCACGGTCGTGCTGATTCGGCGCCTACCCATGTCTCAACCGGAACGCTCTCGCGCAATGCCTCTTCCGTGCAATTCCCGCAGGCCGTTCCCGGGCTCTCCCGGGTCCGGGAGCCCTCTCACCTGCCGATAGGCGAACCCCGGTCGACCGATTCCTGACGGAACGGCTCCCACTAATCGGTTCATGCATGCTCGAATGTACTACAATGTAGAACATATCCCAGGTGGGTATCCGAGCCCTGAAACAGAACGCTTCGGCCGTCGTGGCGGAGGTCTCGGTGGGACAGGCCGTGACGATCACCGATCGGGGGAGGCCGGTGGCGCGCATGACTGCGATCCCGACATCGCGACTCGAGGGGATGCTGGAGGCGGGAAAGGCGCGGCCGGCCCGGCGCAGCCTCGCCGACCTGCCCTCGCCGGAAGACGGGCCCGACCTGTCCGCCGCCCTCGCCGCGATGCGCGACGACGAGCGTTACTGACGGTCCCTACATTGGCCCACTACCTCGACACGTCGGCCCTCGTGAAGCTGGCCGTCGCCCAGCCGGAGACGCCAGCGTTGCGAGTCTGGCTGGAGGCCCAACCCCAGCCGCTGGTGACATGCGACCTGACCCGCACCGAGATGCTGCGGGCAGTGCGGGTCGTCGCCCCCGACAGAGTCGTGATGGCGCGACTGGTTCTCGACAGCCTCGTGCTCACCGAGGTCACCTCCGCCGTCTTCGAGGCGGCCGGGCGGCTGGAGGCCGAAGGTCTGCGGAGCCTCGACGCCGTCCATCTCGCCGCGGCCCTCGACCTCGGCGACGACCTCGACTACATGGTCACCTACGACGCACGTCTCGCCGGCGCCGCCGAGACCTACGGCATCGCCGTCATCGCCCCCTCCTGAGTCGCACCCCCAGCCGGCACCCGACCTCTCCCGCTCACCTCCAGCGGGTCGAAGAACGCGTGACCGATGTCACCCGAGGTGCTGCCACGGGGATGTTCAGTCCGTCGATGGGCTCCGGTTATCGTGAACCCGTGCGCAGGACTGTGGATTTCGCGCTCGACACCGAGCAGATGATCCGCCACCGGATGGCGACCCGCGGCATCAGCTTCGAGCAAGCGGTCAACGACTCGATCCGTCAGGGATTCGACCGTGGCGGAGTGTGGGAGCCGTTCCACGCTCAGGATCCGGCCAACCTCGACGATCCGGAAGCCCTGCGGAACTCATAGGCACAGCGCCTCCCCAACATCGAGCCTCCGCCAGAATAGCTGGCGGCACTCCGCCACCCGGAGAGCGCTCCCGGCAGTTCAACGGAAGCCGGAGCATCGCGGCGGCCCAAGTGTTGTAGCACGCGTGCTACATTGTGCCTCATGGGCAAGGTAACCGAAGTGACCCAGCGGCAACTCCGCAACGACAGCGGGGAGATCATGCGAGCCCTCGACCGCGGCGAGAGTTTCATCGTCACCCGCAACGGCGTCCCGGTGGGTGAACTGCGCCCGGTCAGGCAGCGCCGCCTCGTGCCCGCCGACGAGGTGATCGAGATGTTCGCCGGCGGCTCGCCGATCGACTACGAGCAGTTCCGGGCTGACGTCGACGCCGTATTGGACCAGTCGATCGAGCCTCGGTTCTGAGACGGTACGTGCCGAGCTGCGACAGGTTCGAGCCGCGACATGCCTGAAGGGGCCCGACCGCGTGGCCTGCTCGACACCTCCGTCCTGATCGAGCTCTACAGCGCCGGACCCCTCGGGTTCCGGGGACCACTGCCCGATGTGTCCGCCACCTCGACGATCACGCTGGCCGAGCTGGCAAGCGGACCGATCTCAGCCTCGACGCCGGTCGAGCACGCCAGCCGCCTCGACGTGTTGCTCCGGGCGAGGGCGGGATTCGACGCCCTGCCCTTCGACGTGGACGCAGCCCGGGCCTACGCCAAGATCTACGCAAGCACCGTCGAAGCCGGTCGCAAGCCCCGGGGAGCGCGCTCCACGGATCTGCTGATCGCGGCCGTGGCGCTGGCGAACGATCTGCCGCTCTACACGTGCAACGAGGGGGACTTCACCCACCTGCGGGGCCTGATCGAGATCGTGGCCGTCGCCTGAGGTCCCGGGGCCGGGCAGGGTGCGCCGCCGCGGCACCGATTCCGGCCACTGCCCGGGAGGCGGATGGTGGGCGGAAAGACAGACGGCGCGGCGCTCAGCCGCCGGCGCCGTCTACGAGACGTGAGACCTACCCGGCGGCGTCGCGGCCGGCCAGGTAGCCGAAGGTCATGGCGGGCCCGAGGGTGCCGCCGGCGCCGCCGTAGACCGTGGCGGTGGGGGCGGCCATCACGTTGCCGGCGGCCCACAGGCCCGGGATCGTCCCGCCGTCGCGGCTCAGCACCCTCGCCCGCTCGTCGGTGCGGGGACCGCCGGAGGTGCCCAGCGCCCCGATGTGTATCGCCACGGCGAAGAACGGAGGCTCGTCCAGCGGCCCCAGGGTGGCCGCCGCACCCGGCAGCGTGCGGTCGCCGTTGAAGAGGTCGTAGACGCTCTCGCCGCGGCCGAAGGCAGGGTCCACACCCGCCGCGGCATGCCGGTTGAACTCCGTCACCGTCTCCTCGAGAGCGGCGGGGGACACCTCGATCGATGCCGCGAGTTCGCCCGGCGTCTCGCCCCGGTGCACCCACGGGGGCACCTCGGCGCCCCGCCGGCAGCCCGGCAGCGGGTAGCGCCGCCGGTAGCGGTCATCGCAGAGGAGCCACACCACGGGGTTGGCATGCCCCGGCCCGGCGGGCTCGAGGAGATGGAACGCCCCACCCAGCGAGTTGTAGTTGGCCGCCTCGTTGCAGAACCGCTCGCCGGCGCCGCTCACCATGATCGAACCGGGCCGGGTGCGCTCGGCCAGCACCAGCCGGAACCGCGGCGCCCCCAACGCCTCCTCGCCGGGAACACGCGCCATCGGCGCCCACCAGGCCTGTCCCATGTTGCCCAGCGCCGCCCCGGCATCGGTGGCCATCTCCAGCCCGTCGCCGGTGTTCGTGGGCACGCCCGCGGGCGCGTCCATCGGCCCCCGGAGGTGTGACCGCACCCGCGCCTCGTTCCACTCGAACCCCCCGGTGGCGAGTATCACGCCCCGCCGAGCCTCGACCGCAAACCCGCCTGCACCGGCCTTGCCGGCCGCGGCCGCGGGCGTGTCGAAGCGCACCCCGGTCACCCGCCCACCGGCGGTGACAAGCCGGCACGCCCGCGCCCCGGTGCGCACCGTCACGCCGGCGTCCAGACACCCGGCCAGCAGGGAGCCGACCAGCGCCTCGCCCATACCGCAGACACCCCGCTGCCGCCGCCGGGCGATCAGAGTGCCCGGAACCGGCGCCGCAGCACCGCCGTATACGGTCTCCGACAGCAGCACGGGCCGCGGCTCGCCGTCCCAGAAGCACAACTGCTCAGCCCACTCCCCCAGCACCGACAGATCGAACAGCTCCGGCTCCAGCGAGCGACCGCCGCCCGGCCGGGCACCCGGCACCTCGGGGTGATAGTCGGGATAGCCCGCCAGCAACCGGAAACGGCACGGCGAGGACGACTCCACAAAGCGCAGCATCTCGGCGCCGGCCGACACGAAGGACTCCGCAACCGGCACATCGAGAGCGTCGCCGGCCAGCGCCTGCAAGTAGCGCAACGCCTCCGCGGGATCGCCGGCCCGTTCGGAGCGATCCATCAGATGATTCCCCGGCACCCAAACGATCCCGCCGCTGATGGCGGTGGTGCCGCCCAGCAGATCGGCCTTCTCGTACAACCCAACGTCCGCGCCGCCAACCGCAGCCACCAACGCAGCCGTCAACCCAGCAGCCCCCGACCCCAGAACCACCACATCATGGCGGGCAACAATCTCGCCGGACGCGGTCACACCATCACCCCCAGTTACGCAGGCCACCGAGGTCGGGGACGCCGGGGGGCGGCGCCGGATCGATTTCGCCAGACGATC